>JBEBRI010000012.1:0-39491 GCA_040394915.1 Sphingobacterium sp. | reverse complement strand
TCTGGATACCCTGTACGTCTGAACTCTGCCCATGCTTCCCATCCATCTGGAAAGATCGCCAGCCATTTTTGCGTTCCAATCTGTTTACGTTGAAGTGCTTGGCTCGCCGCCCATTTGATCGGCGTATTGGATACTGCGGCCGATTTATAGTAATCTCCAGGCGCGGTAGGCAAATTTTCCGAGTTTATATACGCGCTAACTTGAACTGCATCAGTCACTCCCCATTGATTTAAGCTTTGTTTTATTCCTTCCTCATACAAGCTTTGAGCAGTGCTCCCCATAGACCAACCATTTAATGCTCCTTCAGCACGCAGAAAATACGCTTCGGCTGCACAAAGAACATGTTGCCTGTTTGTGAAATTCTGTGTAGCAACACCGTTCGCATTGTAAGTTATCCAATAAGGTCCAACATTTGACTGCAAGGTATTGGCATTGACAGAGACATTATTTACCATCACGTTTATATCCGTCGCTGGCATGCCATTCCTTCTAGAACTAAATTCCTTCGTAGTAAAATTCTTTTGGAAGAATATACCCAAACGAGGATCTTGATAACCTTGCAGATAAGATTTCATTGTGGAGCTCATTGACGTGGCATACCAACCAGCAATATTAGCGATTCCGTTATAGTCATTGCCCGACAGCGACTTTAGCAAACTCGCATTCTCGGCATTAGCTGTCAATACACCTGAGGCATATGCCTCCTCTCCCATCTTTTTCGCTAAACTTGGATCAATCTTCGAGATTCGAAGTGCCAAACGAAGCTTTAAAGTATTGGCAAATTTTATCCAAAGTCCAACATTACCGCTATATAAATTGTCTTGACCGCCAAATAAGCTCGTGGATGGGTTCAGTTTCTTCAGCGCATCTACAGCGCTAGTTAATCGAACAAAGAAGTCTGCATAGATATCAGACATTTTATCGTATTTAACCCCATTGCTACCATCCGATTGTAGTGCTTCAGAATAAGGTATAGGCCCCATAACATCTGTTAATCGGCCGAAGTTATAGACCCAAATTACATTCGCTAACGCATATTCGCCTGAATTTGGATCAGCTGCGTCCAAGATAGACTTCAACTGTGCCCCGACATGTACATAAGAAACAAGATACATACGTCGCGCATACTCCGAATTGAGCATATAACGTTCCGTAGAAACACTCTTTGCGTAGTACTGGGCGTAAATATCTGCAAAGTAGTTTTGCGTGGTCTCATAGTAAGAAGCATTTACGAATACGGAAGCCAATGCCTTGTTGAATAAGTAAGGAAACTCAGCATTGCCGACATCGGTAATTGCGTTTGGATCCCTATTATCTTCAACAAAGTCTTTGGTACAACTTGTGCAAAAGACTAATGACAATGCGACGGCTAGGAATTTATATTTATGAACAAACTTTTTCATATCGTTTTTTTAATAGAGAACTTAAAAAGATAGTTTAACACCCATACTGATTGTTCGGCTTAAAGGCAATGCAGCTGCTTCAACCCCCTGAAAATTTCCTGCACCAATAGATGCTTCAGGATCTACAGGGTTTTTAATCTTTCCAAGTCCTGGAATATCGAGTACTGATTTCCCTTTGTATAAGAACAAGACGTTGTTAACAGATGCATTAAATTGCGCAGTGCGAACAAATGGTAATAGCTTGCTAGGCAAGGTATAAGAAACACCCAAATTACGGATACGAAAGTTCGTCATATCGAAAGTAAAGAACTGCGTATACGGGTAGATTCCGCCAGCACCAACTGTAGTCCAGAATCCTTCTGAAGTAATCGCTTTCGTATTTGCGTTTCCTGCTTCATCTACAGCGTCAATTACCCAACCGCCTTCACGATAAGCATTGGTAAATTCTGCCACACCGTAATCAGCCATCAATGCGGCTGATCCGGATACCATCTCTCCACCAATACGGCCATCAATATTAATGTTAAGGCCCCAGTTTTTGTATTTGAATGTGTTGTTCCACCCTAAGGTTGCCGATGGATTATAGTTACCAACTTTCTTTCCTGTTTCTACAACCGGCATACCTAATCCGTTCACGATATATTTTCCAGAGTTTGGATCCGTTTTCCATTTCGCACCGTATAAATCACCATATCCGCCTCCCTTAGAAATAACTACTGTGGCGTAAGCAATACTCGAGCTTATATTTACAGAAGAAATTTGATCGGTCAACTCATTGATGCGGCTGATATTTCTAGCGAAATTTAAAGAAGATTCCCAAACAAACTTATCGTTGCGAACTGGTTTCCCTTGAATTTGCAATTCAAATCCTTCATTCTCAACATCTCCCGCATTGATATATTGTGAATCAAAACCTGTAGACGTTGTTGCTGCCAAATAGATCAACTGATTAATAGAGTTACTCTTATAATAAGTACCGTTAATACCTAATCGATTGCCAAACATTTGAAGGTCAAATCCAGCTTCATAAGACGTTGTCTTTTCTGGTTTCAAATCTTTAATGCTTTTGGTTGGGTTCCGTGTTATAAAACCTTTTCCTGAACCGGCAGCATAAGTATAGGTTTGATTCAATAAGTTCGGTTCGGCATCATTACCAACCATCGTATAAGATCCACGAATTTTTGCCAAATTTATCCATTCAGGAAGATTCATCCAGTTATTCATCACGAGTGAAAGACCAACCGAAGGGTAGAAATAGCTGTGTGGAGCAGGGAGTGTCGATGACCAGTCATTTCTCGCAGTCACATCTAAATACAAACTTTCCCACATACCGAGGTTGATACTTCCGAAAATAGAATTCAAATGACGTTTGTAAGCCGAGAAGCCTTGGAATGTTGGTGTTGCTGCAAATGCTAATGAGAAGTTATTTGGAACTGTTAATCCGTTTGCCATATCCGTTCCCGTATTATACTCGCGAGTAAAAAAGCTAGATCCTAGAACATAGTTCAACTCAAATTGATCGTCAACAAACTTCGTTCCTCCAGTCAATAGGAAGTCTAAGTTTCTATTGCTGTACTCAGAACGTGTAAGATAGTATTGCCCACCTGGTAAAATATTCCCATTCGATTTAGTACTGTGATAGAAAGAACCATCTGTTTTTTCATTATAGCGATCGAAGCTCATGCGCGTCATAAAGTTCAACCAGGGCGTAAATTGATAGGAAATAGAACCCATCCCCATTATTCTATCTCTCTTCTCATTGACGGAATTCCGATAAATACTCCAATATGGATTATCGTTATTCACATTTGTACTCCAAAATTTACTTTCCGGCAGCCCTGTCGAAGTATTGATCGTCTCGAAATCATTTAGTTCTTCATCATCCATATCGCGAGGCATCGTCAACACTTGCGCCATCAATCCGTTGGCCGACATGCGTTGCTTGTTATGAATATTTTGATTAACGTAGCTTAATTTCAAATCGGTTTTTAAACCCTTAACTAATTCTGTATTAATCCTTAAATCGATATTGTTACGTCCTAAATAATTTTCTGGAATCACACCCCCGATACGATTATTCCCTACAGAGAAATAGGAAGTTACTTTTTCTCCACCGCCAGATACACTAACGGAATTGTTGGTGGTATAGGCTGTTCGAAAGAAATTCTTTACGTTATCGGTATAAGTAGTACCCTTTTCACCCCAACTATCCACAGCGTTCGTACCGAGCTTTCCACCGTTTCCACGCCCATAAGTATTTTGTAGTTCCGGTAAATAAGATACGTTTTCAAAACTATGATTACTGTTTAAATCCAACTTCCAGCGACCCGCAGTTCCCTGCTTTGTCGTGATGATGATAGCACCATTCACCGCCCGGCTACCATAGAGTGCAGCTGCCGAAGGTCCCTTCAAAACGTTAATGCTTTCAATGTCTTCCGGATTAATGTTGGCTCCACCATCACTGCTCGAATACACGTTTGAGAACGGGGCTGCTGACTGTTGAACCGAGGTATTGTCAAAAACAATCCCATCAACAACCATCAACGCGTTGTTATTACCAGTGATCGATTTATTACCACGTAAAACAATACGCGCTGAAGAACCAGGTCCACCTGAGGTCGTCGAAACGACAGCTCCGGCAACTTTCCCTGTCAACGCACTTACAAAGTTTCCGCTGTTATCTTTGATACCGTTAATTGATTCTGCAGACACTTGTTGAGTCGCATAACTTAACTTCTTTGTCTCTCGTTTGATTCCTAAGGCGGTTACGACAACCTCCTCAATCTGATCTTCCGAGCGTTCCATTGAAATGACAACATTACTCTGACTGCTCAATATGTAAACTTGCTTTTTGTAGCCGAGTAAACTCAGCTCTAGATTTGCACCTGGCTTCGATGCAATTCGAAATGTACCGTCTGCACTTGACTTCACGACCAGTTGCTTATCTCGAATCGTGACATCCGATAAGGCAGTACCTTCATGCTTATCGATGACCTTTCCTGTAATTTCTTGAGCCATCGCCGGGAGTTGGACGAGCAAGACAAAACAGAGCATCATACCTAGCACTTTAATACTTTTGTACTCTTTTTTCATACGCATAATTTTGGTTTTCTAAGGTATTTCAATCGTTTAACGATTAATCAAAGTAGCGATTAAATAAAAGCATAAACAAGTACAAGCGCGTTAAATCACCGAGAGCGTTTTCGATAATAGTACTAATTCACATATCTGCTACGATTTTAGAGTTTTTATAGAAAGCTTGCATTCAATAGTAACTCATCAGATAAAACATATTGAAAACAATGGGTACAAAAGGCGGAATCTCATATCCGATGACTTAGACCTTCCATAACAGGAATACCGACAGGATAGGTGATTCTGATTTCTATATAAATATCTTAAAACCATGTCTTAAAGAAGTTGTTATTATAGAAACAGAAAACTTATGAACTATAAAAATTATATCAAAATAGCTATCGGATCAGCATTGCTGATCGCGCCATTCATTATCAGTGCATGCAAGACAGTAAAGGTACCTCCTGGCGTCAATGTCGTTGATAATTTTGATATTAAATCTTATGCAGGAAAATGGTATGAAATTGCTCGCTTTGATTTCAAGCATGAAAAAGATTTAAGTCAAGTAACTGCGGAATATTCCCTCAATGAGGATGGCACAATTAAAGTATTGAACAAAGGCTTTGATACAAAAAAGGGCGAATGGAAAGAATCAGAAGGGAAAGCTGATTTCATTGGAGACTCAAACAAAGGAGCCTTAAAAGTATCGTTCTTTGGCCCTTTCTATTCAGGCTATAATGTCGTTGCCATGGATCCAGCGTATGAGAACGTATTGGTATTCGGGGAAAGCACCGATTATATTTGGTTTCTATCTAGAAATAAGACGATGCCGGAGCAAGTCAAAGAGAAATTTATTCGGAAAGCAATTGAAGCTGGCTACGATATGAATCGCTTAGTATGGACTGAGCAAAAGTAGATTACCACATTAACAATATAATGATCCCTTAAGTTATAAACGAAATATCATGAGCACAGAAAATTTGAATAATCAAGAAGCGATCGATAAACTAAGAAAAATGGTCGATAAGATCGATATCGGCATGCTTTGCTCTTTCAAGAAAGATCAGAAGCAACCACATGCCGTTCCTATGAGTCGACAAGAGGTCGATGAAGATGGTAATATTTGGTATCTATTTTCGAAATCCAGCGAGACCTACGACAACTTACAAAACGACGCTCAAGTTACCTTAATCTATTCGCAGCCGAAGGATTATGAATTTATAACAATTAATGGACGTGCGGAAATATCGCGAGACGAAGCGCGCATCGAAAAGTATTGGAATAAAATGATGGAGGGTTGGTTTGAAAAAGGAAAAGAAGACCCCAATATTCAAGTTCTAAAAATCATACCGAATGATGCATATTATTGGGATTCTGAGTCAAACAAGTTGATTACATTGATGAAAGTAGCGGCAAATGCAATCACTGGGAATAATTTTGAAGTAGGAAGAGACGGGAAGCTCAGCCTCTAAGTTTAATAAAATTTTACACAAACAACACTTATTGTTACTAATATTTTTAGTATTTTTGTGCTAATCAATTTTAGTTAAATGATTACAGCAGAGGAAAAACTAGCAATATTAGCAGACGCGGCGAAGTATGACGTTAGTTGTAGTTCGAGTGGCGGTAAACGAAAAAATGAAGGCGGCATTGGTGATTCGTCCCGATCAGGGATCTGCCACACGTATACGGAAGATGGGCGCTGTGTATCCTTATTAAAAATTTTGCTCACCAACTATTGTATCTACGACTGCGCGTTTTGTGTCAGTCGACGTAGCAACGATATACAGCGGGCCGCCTTCTCGGTCAACGAGGTGGTGGAGCTGACGATGAATTTCTACCGACGAAATTATATCGAGGGCTTATTTTTAAGTTCAGGCATTTTTAAGTCTGCCGACTTTACGATGGAGCGTTTGATGCGCATCGTAAAAAAATTGAGGACCGAAGAGCGCTTCTTTGGATATATTCATTTGAAAACTATCCCTGGAGCAAGCGAAGAGTTGATCAAAGAGGCGGGCTTGTATGTTGATCGTATGAGTGTCAACTTGGAAATCCCTACCGAGGAAGGTTTAAAACAACTGGCACCTGAAAAGGATCATGATTCCGTGCGCAAACCGCTTCAATTTGTTGATAGCCAAAAGATGATGCTTGCCGAGGAGAAAAAATTAATTAAACATGTGCCGACCTTTGTTCCTGCTGGACAAAGCACGCAAATGGTTGTTGGTGCTACTTCAGAAACAGATTACGATATCATGAAGATTTCTAAAGAATTTTATGACTCGTATAATCTCAAACGCGTATACTATTCCGGTTATATTCCCATTAACAATAGTCATGACACACTTCCTCAAGTAGGCTCCGCTCCCCCACTGCTACGCGAAAACAGATTATATCAAACAGACTGGCTCTTGCGTTTTTACAAATTCGATTTAAACGAGTTACTTAATCCTGAACATCAGAATTTAGATTTGGACATTGACCCCAAATTAAGTTGGGCTTTACGCAATCCGCAGTTTTTTCCTATCGATGTTAATTCCGCCAGCTACTCAATGATTCTTCGGGTTCCAGGGATTGGGAGAGGATCAGCTTTAAAAATAGTGCAAGCGCGGAAGTTTGGAAAGCTCCATGAATATCACTTAAAAAAAATTGGAATTGCATTCAATAGGGCTAAATTCTTTATTCGCTATGCTGACTCACTTAGAAATTGGGGAGATTTACAAATGGACGTTGTAAGAAGGACAATAGTAAACAACAGTTCAAGTAAGTATCAAGCCATCTTACCTTCAGCACAATTGTCCTTATTTGCATGATTTATTATCTATTTGACGGCAGCTATTATGGGTATCTAACCGCATTTTTTCAACTTTTCAAAGATAAAAAATTCGACGCAGAGCCCGCTACGCTCGAAAAGATGAGTTCAAATCTCTTCGCACAGCAAATCATAGTCGATACCGATGTCGAAAAAGCGAAACGCATCCTGGTAGGTCTCGATCAGCACATAGGTTCTGCTGCCACCTACGACTTTTACAAAAATTTCCTCTCTGAGGATCTGATCGCATGGCGAGTCGGGTTTAAGCTAATGACTTCCATATTCAAAGGTGACCACAGTGTCTTAAAGAATTATGCCCATCCCGATAGTTTATATTTCTCCCAGACGGTAAAAAAAATGGGAAGAGAAAGTCATCGTATGAAAGCATTTATCCGATTTAGTAAATCGGAGGATGAACTCTATGCTGCAGTTATTGAACCCGATTTCAACGTATTGCCGCTCATTATCCCTTTCTTTAAAAGACGTTTTACGGATCAGCGTTGGCTTATCTATGATTTAAAAAGGGATTACGGCTATTTATATGACTTAAAACAGGTACAGGAAGTTACAATGGCAAGAAGCAATTCGGCAAATGCTGCGTTGGCACTAAGTATCCAATTGGATAAACAGGAACTACACTATCAAAAACTATGGAAAGCCTATTTTAAGGCTACCAATATTGTTGCCCGCAAAAACATGAAGCTTCACTTACAACACGTCCCTAAGCGATACTGGAAATATTTAGTGGAAAAACAAGTTTAACTCAGTTTATTGAATCAGCTTTTTAACTTCCTGCAACTCATCGATGTCTGCTACGGTTTTATCTTTGCGCCAGCGTAAGATTCGAGGAAAACGTAAGGCGATACCTGATTTATGACGACTACTCCATCCAATACCTTCGAACGCAATTTCAAATACCAACTCTGGTTTTACTGTGCGAACAGGGCCGAACTTTTCTATCGCATTTTTGTTAACAAAGCGACTGACTTCTTGGATTTCTTTGTCGGTAAGTCCAGAATAAGCTTTCGCAATACTAACTAAATGATCCCCATCGCTAACCGCAAACGTATAGTCCGTATAATATCCACTACGCCTTCCACTGCCCTTCTGCGCATAAATTAATACAGCATCTATTGTTAAGGGATCGACTTTCCATTTCCACCAATCCCCACGCTTTCGACCAGCATGATAAATCGAATTTTTATGCTTGAGCATCAAACCTTCACTGTTGTTTAAACGGGAAGACGCTCTTCGTTCGGCCAATTCTTCCAAATTGCTGAACGCTATGCTTTCTGATAGCTGGAGACGCGTTGTGGGATGTCGATGAAATAAAGTTTCTAAAGTATTCCTTCTACTATGCAAAGGTTTACTCCGACAATCTTCACCATCCATTTCCAGCAGATCATACAAAATCATGGTCACAGGAATCTCTTTTCTTAATTTATCGCTTATCTTCTTCCGATTCAGGCGCTTTTGCAAGAAAGTAAAATTGAGAACCTCATGATCGCGAAACGCCAATATCTCGCCATCAAGCACAAAATCTCCCTGCCAATTCATAATTTCTTCCACTATCTCTGGAAATTGCTCGCTGACTAACTCTTCCCCACGTGACCAAATAAACACTTCATTGGATCGCTTGATTATTTGACCACGTATTCCATCCCATTTATATTCCACCTGCCATTCCATTGGACGTTCAATTTGCTTATCGATATTTTCTATTGGATACGCTAAACAAAAAGGATAAGGTTTCGATAAATGGGTGTCTACATATTCTCCATTGATTAATTTATCGAATTCAATATCTTCTAACCGCCACTCGCCCATTATGCTATGCGCAACAGCGGCCGCTTCCAATTGGCTATGTTGAGCAATCGCGTTGATCAAGCTTTTTGCCGAAACTCCGATTCGAAAGCTTCCACCCAGTAGCTTATTGAAAATAAAGCGCTCCTGATGTGGCAGATTCACCCAAGCGTTGATGACGAACTTCTTTTTTTCCTCTTCTGTTTTTCCCGAAAGATTAATAATCTGCTCCATCCATTCGGAGAGCGAGAAATCAATATAGCCTTGTGGATTTGGCAACAAGAGCGAAATGGTTTCCGCAAGATCGCCAACGGCGGAATAAGATTCTAGAAATAGCCAATCCGGGATACCCGTCAATTCCTTGACCCATTCACGCATTAAGGTCGTGCTCACTTGACGCTTAGGTCGTTTTCCAGTAAATAAACTGAGGAACCACAATTTATCGCTATTATCGGCAGCATCTAAGAACTTAAGGATGGCTTCCATCTTCATCGTCGTTTTGTTGCTGCTATCTAAGCTATTAATTAATTGTGCGAATGCTTTCATAATGCCTCATCCTCCTTCATTAATGCCTCTTCTTTCTCGACACCGAAATCTGTTTTTATTTCTTCGGAAAGAATCCCCTGTTCATTAAGAAATTTGCTAAATACGGCGGTCTGTCCATGGGTCACATAAACTTTCTCCGCACCTGTCTCGCGCGTAACCTTAATCAAATCATTCCAATCGGCGTGATCACTAACCGCGAAACCCGCATCGGCACTCCGCCAACGGCGGGCCCCTCGAACAGCCATCCAGCCAGAACATATGGCATAAGCCATATTTGGAATACGCTTGATAACATTTGTACCAACTAACGAAGGTGGTAGTATGACCACCGCTTGATTGAGCGCTTTTAAGTCTTCTCTCAAATCGACCGAATGATAGGTTGGCAATCGAATACCAACACTTTCGTAGGCTTGGTTTAAACGATTGATCGAACCATGTACGAAGATGTCCCCCATTCCCTCCACCGCTTTCATGATTCGCTGTGCTTTACCTAATGAATAACCGATGAATACCGAAGTTTTTCCATAGGATTGATTGTTGAGAATCCAGTCTTGCATCTGTTTGTTCAATAATTCTACGGGCTCCCATTGATAAATTGGCAATCCAAAGGTACTCTCGCTAATAAATTCATGACATCGCACCAGTTCAAAGGGAGTACTCATACCATCGTTCTGAAGCTTATAATCGCCTGATACAACGACAACCTTGCCCTTATATTCCAGTCGAATTTGTGCAGAACCAATAATATGTCCTGCAGGGTGAAATGAAACGGTTACTCCATTTATATTTAGGGGTTCGTTATAGGCAAGATCTTGCACTTGAATGCCTGCACCAAGACGGATCCTCAAAATCGGGGTAGTATATCGATGGCAGAGATAACTCTTCATCCCAATCCGAGCATGATCAGCATGTCCGTGCGTAATTAAGGCCTTCTCAACCGGCAACCAAGGATCTATATAGAATTTTCCAGGTGTACAATAGATACCCTGGGGTCTAAATTCGAGCATTCGCATACCAAGACAACCATTAACTGTGCTAATTGTTTTCCGAGTTCAGCACCGGAACCCTGCTAGCCAGCCTATTACCTGTCATTTATTTTTAAGCGCCATCCTGCAGTAACAAAATAAAAACGACAGCGCTAGAGGCTAAAAATCTCGAGCTTATTTCCCTTAAAACCATAAAAACAAGTACATTTGTGGTATCTACTGAAGTATCTACTTATGAAATCAAAACTAATAGGGCTTTTGAGCCTAATCTTGCTTTGTGGCTTAAATTCAACGAAGTTATACGCACAGGACGGAACACTTAGTTCCGACGAGCTATTTCTTCGCGCACGCACTGAAGCATTCGATCATAAGAACTATCCAGCTGCCGTTCAGTTAGCAAAGAAAGCTCTTCAAAAAAGCCCCGATTATACAGACATACAAGTCTTTTTAGGCAGGCTATATACCTGGATGGATCATCCAGACTCCGCGCGCGTAGTTTTCAAAACCTTAAAACAAAAACAATCTGACAATGAGGATTTCCACCTTGCTTATGCGTCCATGGAATATTGGGAAGATCAAAATGCGGAATCGCTAAGAATTTTAAATCGTGGCTTGGCATACCATCCGAAATCTAAGGATCTACAATTGCTGAAAGCGAAAGTGTTGAACGCGTCAAACAGGTATGCTGAGGCAAATCAACAACTAAATACCCTCCTTGAAGAAGATCCCAAAAATACAGAAGCGCGCGAATTAGCCAACGTTATTCGAGAACAGGTCGCTGGGAATGAGATTGGTTTATCCTACAATTGGATGCATTTTGACAAGCAATTTGCCGATGATTGGCATATAATGAGTGTAAGTTACAAGCGTCGTACTTCTATTGGATCCCTCATTTTTAAGACAAACTTGGCGAATAAGTTCGGCAGAAATGGAACTCAGTTTGAGTTAGAAGCTTACCCTCGACTTTCAAAAACCTTCTATATGTACCTAGGGACAGGTTATTCAAACAGCGCTGGTCTATTTCCAAAATTCAGGACAGGCGCCTCCCTCTACGCCAATTTACCGGCAAGCTTTGAAGCTGAAATTGGATATCGACAACTCAAGTTCTCTGAAAACGTTTGGATGTATACGGCGTCGGTGGGTAAGTACTACAAGAATTTATGGTTTAACTTGCGTACCTACTTAACTCCTGGAGAGGATAATATCGCTCATTCTTATGCAGGGACTGTTCGTTATTATACCAAGGGCGCTGATGATTACTTCGGACTAATTGTTGGAACAGGAATTAGCCCTGAAGAGAATCGCGAAAACCTACTTATTGGCAATACGTATAAATTGAAAACTTTTAAATCGGGGCTAGAATATAATCTTTCAGTCAAAGAGAAAAACTTATTTTCAATTTCTGGAACGTATTATAACGTAGAATATCAACCGGAGGTCAAAGACAATCAAATTGATATTACGGTAGGTTATAGACGACGATTCTAACTATCGCTTATCATTAAAAAACTGCTGATAGGTACTGTCGGGCACCAGTTTCTTCGATTTGATAAAACCTCGATTTAAGTCACGGAAGGTATCAAAGCGCGCTTTCGCTGATTCATCAGCATCCGCGGAACCCATGGGTTCCTCGACCAGTTTATCGTTCAATCTGAAGCTTCTGTTGTCGTTAATATGAACATTGCCATAAACGAAATCGATTAATTGCGATTTACTCTGCATCATCGGGATACCCATGCTTTTCTTGCTAGCGCCAATATCCAAGCCTTGCCCAATCCAGGTAACCGTTTTTGGCGTCTTGAGTTGATAATTCTCTCGATAATATGCAAGGATCGATGGTGCAATATCAAAATGACTCACGGTATGCTGGAATTTCCGATGTGATTTCAATAATGGCGAATAGATGATTAATGGAACGTGAAAGCGATCGATTTTCGTCTCTAATGGGATCTCAGGCATGGCATGATCTCCAGTGATAATGAATATCGTATTGTTGAATTCTTCGCGCGCTTTATATTTCGTAAAGAAAGCCTTCAAGGCATCATCCACATTGATAACAGAAACAAGTTGTTTCTTATTTTCCAATGCTACCGCCGCTTTTGACTTCGTTAACTTCAGTTTAGATAATTGCGTTTCAAAAAGGCTTTCGAACTTCTGATTATCGTTTATCAAAAACGGATTATGCGTGGAAAGCGTTAATGCGATATGAAAATAAGGTTGCGTTTGATTTGCTGAAATGGCAATTAGCTGATCGAACACCGCTTGATCTTCATAACCCCAACTGCCCCCGGAATTAGTACTGGGAAGTTTCTTATATCCTGCTGGGAAATTAGATTCATCGATCAAACGATCAACCGCATTGGCATTTAAATATTTTGACATATCATCAAAGCCGGCATCCCCCCCGTAAACAAAACCTGTTTTAAAACCATTTAAAGAAAAGATATTCAATAAATTAAAATGATCTGGATACTCTTTTTGTTCAAGAAATCCGGAACTCCCGAACGGTAAAGATCCTAGAATGGTAGGCAGTACAGCGAACGTTCTCCCGGAGGAACTGAGATTGTTTTCCCAAACCAAGGAGCTATCTTTAAGCTCACTTAAAAATGGGGTGAAATCCCCGATATACCCATTCGAACTACTGTACGCTGAACCTAAACCTTCAACTAGAATTAATACTAAGTTTGGGACTTGATTAGACTTATGAAAATAAGAACCTAAGGCATCTTTACTCTGCTCGACTCTTAGGAAAGGGTATTCCGTATCTAGTGCACCGTAAACTGATCCTCGCGCATTTGAAAAGAATTCATCTTGGATATTTTCGGAAACTAAACTCGCATTGCGCGCAAGAAAATATCCTAACTTACTGCGCTCGGCAGTTTGCAAAAATTCATCTTTGGTCCCACCCATGATAGGCCCAAAGAAGTATAGATAGATCGAAGCGGCTATGCCTAGTCCACCGATACTGTAGGCAAGCCTATTACTCCCTTTCATCTTATTGGAAAAGAAATGTATGATCAGCGTGAGCCCCAATACGCCTATGACAATTAGTGAAATATTGAGTATATTTAACACATTGCTACTTCGTAGGATACTGACAAGCTCCTCTGTACTGTAGAGAAATAAATCCGCTCCTAACAAATTCCTCGATTCAATAAAATAAAATGCCAATACAAGTTGCGCGATTAGCGCTATCGCTGCCAATAGCCGAAGAGACCATTTCGCCAGGGTTTGATTCAACAAAGAAACAATGTTATAAAGTACCCCTAACAGCAAGACAAAAGCAGCCGATGTCAATAGATTATTAGCCAAGAGTACTACAAAGGCGTTCGCAGATTTAAACTGCTGCACACTGTCTGCATAAATGAACCACTCAGCCGTTGAAGTGGCAAAGATTAGCAATAAAAAAACAAGAGCCACAGGACTAAATTGGCGCATTGACCAATCCATGTAACGCACAACTTTTTCTTTAAAAGTTTCGTCTTTCGCTTGTGAAAAACCTTGTCGAGTCATTTCGCCCCAGCCGTTCTTCTTTCTAAAATAGTCGACCATACCCGCTATTCCTGCACGAACAACCAACGGATGAAAGTAAAAAGGCTCGATTGCTGCAGTGAGGATTAATCGAGTCAAGTCTTTCCGTTTTGAATAAACTTGATGACTCACTAAATCTACACATACGGCATAAACCGAATATAGAATACTGGAAAAGACGACCAGTGCAAACAGCGAAAAGAAAAAAGGCCAGTTAATAATTCCAAAGAGTGCAAATAGGATAAATATAATATAGCCCATAAATTCGACGAAAGGCCCCAGAAATTCAAAGAAAAACCAATAGGGTAAACTAACCATACCGAGTTTACCATATTTCGGGTTAAACATAAGTTTACGATGGGTCCACAACGTTTCCATCGTTCCACGCATCCAACGATTTCTTTGCTTTTTCAACACCTCTTTGTCTTCCGGAACTTCAGTCCAACAGAGGGGATCTGGTATATTGATTACTTCGTGCGGTAAACCCTGTTCAATCATATAGCGTCGCATGCGCACAACAAGCTCCATATCCTCTCCAACCGTTCCATGGTCATATCCCCCACATGCTAATACAATCTCCTTGTCAAAGGCTCCAAAAGCACCTGAAATCAAAATTAATCCGCTAGCTCTTGACCATGCCATCCTTCCTAAGACAAACGCACGTATATATTCCAACGCTTGACTCCGTCCTAAGATCGACTTTGGTAAATTTACGCCAACTACCTTACCATTCTCAATCTGGCAGTTATTCGCCAAGCGAATAACTCCGCCGCAAGCAATCAGACGCTTATCCTCCTGCTCCATAAAAGGTTTAGCAAGCTTTAGAATAGCTTCTTGATCAATGATACAGTCGACATCAATACATACTATATAATCACTTTTAGAAATATTAATTCCTACGTTTAGCGCGTCTGCCTTACCTCCATTCTCTTTATCAACAACAATTAACTTCTTGAATGCCGGATTTTTACTCTTATATACCTAAATTATTTCTTTAGTCTTTAGATTGCCGTGGACAACAAAAGAAACTTTCTCCAACTGGTAGGCTTTAACTAATCGATCAATTGAATCATCTTTCGAACCATCGTTTACAATAATAATCTCGAGCTTATTATAATAGATCGACAACAAGGAACGAACGTTCTCAACAATGGTCTTGCCTTCATTGTAAGCTGGAGCTATTAAACTAAAAGTTGGCGCAATTGGATTGGTTGCAATAAGCGCATAGTCTGTGTAGATATTGCCGTATTTATAACGAACGACAGCACCGTAAGAATAAATTGCAATCCAGGTGTATACAGTAAATATCCCCATGGAGTACAAGAGGAACAACCAGATAATAATTTCGTATATAATCTTAGTAACTTCGTTCATTATCTATTATCCAAAACATGCGTAATAATTTTCCAATGCTGATCCTGCTCACTATATGTTAATTTCAAGTTAACCAAATAGTTAATCTCTCCTAAAGAAACTAAAGAATTAGCAATACTTTCCTTCCCTTTCGCGGTTTGGTGGGTTGAGAATTCTTGTTTCAAGAAGTCAATTTGATCCGTCGCTCGCGTATAACCTAATCCCTTAATAATCTCCCATTGCTGTGCAATGCCTAGATGGGGATATTGGGCAACCAAGGTATCCGAAGTGTCATACACATCTAGTACAAACATCGTACGAATAGATTCTAACGAAACCGCATCATCAACGTGTGTCAGTAAAGGCAATAACCGCTCGTGCAATTCCAAGATTTTAAACTTCTGTATAAGTCTTAATGCAAATACCACCACGGAAGAGTTCTCACTGTTCAGCCAAGCAATTAAACGCTGATTTGCGTCTTTTGGCAATTTGTTGATGAAAGTCAGAATCCGCAGTTGCTGCCAATCAGAAAGGACGCTGCTAATCTCATCTAAAAATGATAGGCCATCGAATCCTTCAAAATACACGATGGCATATTGTGCTTCTTGACGAATGCGAATATGCTTGTCCTTTAGCTTAGATTTTATCTCCGGTAGGGCGACAGCAACCTTCATAATTTTCAACACTTGAATCCCGCGCGCAATTAGATAAGGTCTCCTACTTCTTAAAAGCGTATAAGCTTCCTGATCTAATTTATAAGTGTAAAAAACCTGCTGCAAAACATCAGCAGCAGTTCCTTTAAATTTCCGTTCAGACTCTACCAGTCGATTTAAGAAATAGCGACGAAATGCGCGGTACCTTAAGTATCGCTCAATATCAGAATCGACATCAACCTGACTGGCTGACCCTTCTATAATAACCCGACTTAAATAGTCTTCAATCTTTTTTTGCCATACTTGTCTATTTTCGACAATGCGGTATTCTCGAAAACTGAAGATCAAAAGTGCGATAATAAACAGAAAGACTAGAATCAAGATCGCCAAGATTCCAATCATCAGTTCATGAAGGGTGAGCACAGGTTCCATCAAATTGCTAATGTCTGTTAACCAATTTATTAATTCGTAAGACTAATTCGTTTGGACTAAATGGCTTGATCATATAGTCAGAAGCTCCCAATTGAAAGGCCTCGATGACGATCTCTTCTTGCCCCATGCTTGAGAGCATAATAATGGGAATTGGATGTTCCAACTGCTTTACTACCGCTAGTATTTCGATTCCTGAAGCAAAGGGCATCATAATATCACTAATAATCAGATCTATCTCCTTTGTTTTAATCAATTCAATGGCTTCTTGCCCGTTTCTAGTTAAAATTACTTCGAATCCCTCCTTTTTGAGCTTATGCTCAATTGTTCTAAGAATTAATTCATCGTCTTCAGCTAATAACACAACCATGATCTACGCTTTTATCTTTATTAATAGTTTCTCCAATAATTCGATTTCAATAATAACCTTATTGATTTCATTAAATGGCAGGTTGCCATCAACGAATTTTTTCTCTAAATCTGCGGCATACTCATTTAACAAAATAAGACCTGCAGTGCTGGAAGTCCCTCGAAGTTTATGTAGAAGCTTCTCCCCTTCCAACTTCGCAAGTGCTAAACGCTCCTTTTGAAGTTCAAGTTCGGTCAGAACGATTCCTACAAATTGTCGTTTAAAATCGGCGTCATGATCTGTCGACTCATCCATTATGCGCTCATCGAAATGGCGCTCTACATCTACAGCATCCACTAAATCCGAATCCTGCGACTGCATAGCCTTAGTAACCAGCGCCTTGAATTCGCCAGCCTTAATCGGCTTGGTTAAGAAATCAGACATACCAACTTCTAGGCACTTTTCTTTTTCGCCGATTACATTCCCTGCAGTGATACCAATGATCGGGACTTGCACATAGCCGTCCAAACTACGGATCTTTTGTGTCGCCTCTATTCCATCCATTAATGGCATTTGAATGTCCATTAAAATCAAGTCGAACTTGTCTTTTTCACAAGCTTCAACAGCCAATAGCCCATTTTCGACACTAGTTGTTTCACAATGAGGCAAAACCCCTTCAACCAAACGAAGGTTTAAAGCCATATTGACCGGATTATCGTCTGCAACCAATACGGAGAATGCTTTCTCTAATGACTTTGAATGAACGTCCTCATCGAATAAGACTGCCGTCGAATTATTCGGATTGCGCCTTAATATGCGATAAAGTTCCTCAGAAATAATAGGTTTTGTGATGCAGTAAGAGTTATGCTCTTGACGAAATTGCATCATATATTCCTGATCCTCCGACGAACAATGTGATACTAACAAAGGAATCGGTTCCCCCTGTTGAATTAAGTACTCTTTAATCTTGACAATGGTCTCTAAACCATTGAGAATAGGCATACGGTAATCCATTAAGATCGCGTCGAAGCGAGCCCCATCAAGATAAAGCTGAATCGCTTCAAATCCATTTCCAACAGAAGTGGTTTTTACACCCTTATAAGCCAACATATGCTCTAGGATCACTCTATTGTTCGAGTTGTCATCAACGATAAGTACATTCTCGACGGATAAGTCATCATTTTCAACCTCCATATATTCATAAGGAACGTCTATATCAAAATAGAAGGTAGACCCTTCCCCGACCTTACTCAGGAGCGAAAGCTCACTCCCCATATACCGTAAGATGTTGTTCGAAATCGTTAAACCAAGACCCGTACCGCCAAAGCGCTTACTCACGGAGCTATCCTCTTGCATAAAGGCGTCGAAGATACGTTGTTGTTTTTCTTCTGGAATACCGATTCCGGTATCTCGAACTGAGAAGCGAAGACTAACTTTATCTTCCTCGATATTGGTGCGTTTTACTTGAAGCTCAATTTCTCCAGTCTCCGTGAATTTGACGGCATTTGAAAGCAGATTTATTAAAACCTGCTTTATCCGGGACTCATCGACATAGATATAATCTGGAAGGCCTTGTTCAACGTTCAAGAGTAACTCAATGCCTTTATTCTGTGCTTGATATAATATCACATGAATAACTTGGTTCACCAACTCATAAGGATTATATTGATCGACATAGAACTCTAGTTTACCCGACTCAATTTTTGAAAAGTCGAGGATATCGTTGATAATTGCCAGCAGATTATTCCCGGATTCATTTACATAGCGCAGATATTGCTTTTGCAAATCATTCAACGGGGTTTTCAATAGTAAGTCCGAAAACCCAATAACGCCGTTGAGCGGCGTCCTAATCTCATGACTCATATTAGCGAGAAACTCTGACTTTGCTTTGCTCCCAATATCAGCCAGCTTCTTTGCATGCTTCAATTCTTCATTTTGAGCAACCTGATCTGAAATATTTTGCGAAAATATAATAATACCACCGATCACACCATCAGGCAATCTCCATGGACGCACTTCCCAATTATAATGTTGAACGCCTTCCACTTCCTCACGAGTAACTAACTCATCTGTATTTTTATAAGGTATGCCTTCTAAAGCTTTTCTATAAATTTCTTTCCGGTTCTCTGGAATATTAGGAAAGACTTCATAGAGGTTTCTACGAACCTCATGATTACTAACAAAGTTAAACTCTTCCTTCCATTGCTTACTAATTGTTAGGTAATCTAGATTTTGATCAAACATCGCTACCGACGCAGGCACATAATCGACGAACGTTTGCAGCATCGCTTCTTTACGTTCCAACTCAATAAAGGTTTGCTTCGCTTGATCAATGTCTTGAATAATTCCGAAAACGCGCGTACAAGAACCATCGATGAACTCAGGTACGCCTTTGATGCGAACCCATAGCGATTCGCCATTTTGCTTTATTAACGTCGTTTCCAAATCATAACTCTCACCAAATTCTACTGCACGTTTGAACAACGTATTGAGCTTATCTGCATCTTTCGGATCGAAGAATGTGAAAGCATTTTCCAACGTAGGCGCGAAATCCACAGATACCCCATGAATATCTCGTGTCGGTCCAGACCAATAAATCTGTTTCTTGCTCAGATCGACTTCCCAACCGCCTACTTGAGCAACTTGACTACTCTGTTCTAATATTTGTTTGGTATGTTGAAGATCCTCTTCCAATTTGATCCGATCAGTCATGTCCAATGCGGAACTAACCACGTAAGCATTTCCATCAAGATCAGTTTCCAAACTGTTGTTATATAGCCAGTAAATCCATCCTCCGTCTTTATGTTTGAGGATCATCATCCCGCTATCCTCCCCTTTTTCTTTAATGCGTTCCAAGTAGGGCTTAAACAGAGCTTTTTTATCGTTTGGTAACAAATCAATGAGATTTAAGCCTTCAACCTCTTCCGCCGAATAGCCCAACACTTTCCTACCCATTTCGTTGACACGAAGAATCCTACCTTCCAAGTCATGCATGCTCATCAGACCCAAACCGTTCTCAAAGAAGTTTCTAAACTTTCGTTCAGAGACTAGGAGTTTGATTTTTTCAGCATTTTCTTGACTAATATCCCTTCCGAAGGCAAAAACCTCCTTATTGTTGGGATTGTATTTGAAATTCCAATTGATACATGCTTCGTCTAAGTGTGTCTCTGTTTGTGTTTGAATTTGTGTCGCTTTTCCGGTAGCAATAGCCATTTTGATCGTCTCGGTAAGCGAGTCATCGGCGTGTAATATCTCGACGAAAGATTGTCCTATCGCTTCACGTGTCGAAAAATTCATCAATTCTGCAAAGGCAGGATTCACTTCCTTAATCAGAAAATCTTCGTCCAATACGCAGATCATATTCTGCGTAACGGATAATATATCTTTGAAGTAACTCGCTTGTGCGACTTTACGCTTCGCTAATAAGACAGCTACCACGGCTTCAGCAAGTTTAGTCAATGACGCTAGCTGCTCTTCGCTTATTCGCTTGACTTCATAGTCTATGACACATAATGTCCCCAATGCGAGCCCCCTGTCATCTAATAAAGGTACCCCTGCATAAAAACGAATCTCACCCGCACGAATCAATGGATTATCCGTTGTACGCGGGTCCAAGTAGGTATCTTCTATCATGAGCGGCTTTTCGCTCAACATTGTATATTGACAAACGGTGTTTTTCCGCTCAACAGTTTCTAAATCTAGACCAAAGCAACTTTGGATACGTTGAGTTTCCTCTTCCATGATTGCAATAATGCAGGATGCACAGCCGGTCAGTTGACATGCTAATTCGGCAAAAACATCGAGCTCGGGCATTTTGCCAAGCCCCATCAAGCCAAAAGAATAGAGCATATCTAGGCGCTCGGACTCGTTGATTGGAGTACACTGAAGATTCATTTGTGTTCTATAGGTAGTAATAAATGTCACGCAAGATAGCTATATCTTGGCGGACAACTTAGCTTTTTTCAGTAAAACAGACAAACTTGCCGAATAGTTTTAAAATTCTCTTATTGACAGCAAAAACTTACCTAATGATACAATCATAAAGAATCGAACGAGCTGCGATACTTACTAAATAAAACTCATCCTTTGTAGAACAATAATAAATTACTGATTAAGTTCATTCGACCTGCTATAGGACTCGACCATTCGACTAAGCCTTAATGCATAAGTTGATGATCATCGCTTGTGCGTAAGCAAATATTGATAATCATGCCCACATTCATTTTAACAATTTGATTGATACCGCATATTCCTAAAAATAGCAGGGTACTAATTTCTTTAAACAATATATCATTACGCATAACATAAATGCCATAATGAATAGGTGTAAGTATTTTCACTACCGGTAATTTTGCTCTGAATTAGATTTAATACAAACAGTATACACCATGAACTATTCTTACATCAACAGGCTATCTACGGCCAGCCTATGTTGTCTACTTCTTTTTAGCGCGTGTGACAAAGAAGAAAGGTCGATAAGTCCTGATCTCCCAGTACATGAGGAAAAAGTCGTTCTGAATCTGCTTGCCGACTATAAAACAAGGCCATTTTTCAAGTTTAGCACGGGCGAAGTCGTTAGCAAACCAACAGGTGACAATTGGGATATCCGCTTTGACAATGCCCAATTAAAAATTAATGGCGGTAACATGTCCAATCCGGTACGTACGGGAAACGGAAAAGGAATTATCATCCATACAGCCTATCAAAACGTCAAAGAAATCCCCAACCTAAGTGAATTAAAACAGGACAATGGTCGCGAAGATTATGCACTAGGTTATCGTAGTGGGGGCACATCCTGGTACTATCTAGATGACAACAATTTCTACATCCCCTATCCGGAGAAGACATTGTTTATTCAAACTGCCGACGGGAAGGGCTTTGTCAAACTGCAAATTTTAAGCTTCTACCGAGACATGCCGAACATGAAAGGCGAAACCTATGATTCGATGAGCTCCCGTATGGGTTACTTCAGCTTCCGCTATCAATACATCGAAAAAGGTCAGCGATTTCATTAATCCAATATTAACAAAACCAAGCATATGAAATTCAAAAAAACAAGGGCCGTCCTACTCGGACTGTGCCTCACGAGCCTATTTGCGGGTTGCCGTAAAGAGCTATCTCCCTTTGGTTCTTACGATAAGCAAGTGCCCTTGCAGGCGGAATACAAAGAAACAATTATTGTATATTTTAAAGATAAAAATAATAGTCGATTCAGCCTACAAGAGCCAACCAAATTTTTAACGGAAAAAGCTATTGCACGCCGAAAAGCACAAGCGATCAAAATCGACTCCACCGACCTACCTGTCAACGATCAATATATTGACGAGGTGCTAAAAGTGAGCCGAGGAAAACTTTTGAATTGCTCAAAATGGCTTAATTATGCCACTATACATTTACCGGAAGAGCACGAGGACTTAAAAGCCATACAATCTTTAGCATTTGTTAAATCTGTCAAACAAATTGGCGTCCACCTCCCCTATCAAGAGCCTGTGGTCCCTCCAATAAAAAAGGAAAACAATATGGTTCCGAAAGGATCCATCAAAATGCTTGACACCTTAAACGTGAATGCTGTCAATTATGGTAAAACATATCGTCTACTAGAGCAATATCAAGGGCAGGAATTGCATAAGCATAAATACTATGGCAAAGGCAAAACAATTGCGATCTTAAGTGAAGGCTTTGGTTATATCGCCGAGAAACCAGAAATAGCACATCTTCTTACCGAAAACCGCATCATCGATCAATACGATTTACTCTATAACCGCGCGGATATCAGTACCACGACAACCAATGGCAATAATATGCTGGCGATGTTCGCAGCGATTGATCCGAAAAATATTATAGGTCTGGCACCAAAAGCCGAATACATTTTGACGAGAACGGATCGAGGAGGAACACAGGAACCTTTTTTTGAAACCAGTTGGGTAGCGTCTGTCGAACGCGCGGATAGCCTTGGAGTAGATATTATTAGTTCTTCTTGTGTATTCGGTGTTAAGTTTGATCAACCTCAGTTTGACATAAGCGAAGAACATAGCGATGGCCGATCCATCAGCAGCCAAGTTGCCGACTTAGCTTTTGCAAAAGGAATTCTTACAGTGCAGATGTTTCCGCAACAATCGGCCGGAATAACCTTTGTTTTACCTCCGGGGGATGCCAAAAACATCCTAACTGTTGGAAATGCCAATAGAAATAATGAACCACTTTGGTCCGTATTGGATCAGCCAACGGCAGATGGTAGAACTAAACCTGAATTCGCCGTAATCGCACAACAGATTCCTATCATTTATGGTTGGGGCGATTCTTATAATACCGCTTATACTCCGCCTATCTTTGCCGGACTACTTGCTTGTCTTTGGGAAGCCCTGCCTAATAAAACGAGCGTTGAAATCAGAGATCTGCTGATTCATACAGCAAGCCAAGGATCAAAACCAGACAACATCTTAGGATTCGGTGTACCAAATTTCAAAAAAGCTTATGACCATGCGAAATAAACAATATAAACTTCTAACGTTTGTAAAATCAAACGTACAACAGATCGCCTTCTTAACCTTTATCTTGCTACAGTTAGGTATGGTGTCGTGTCAGAAAGACAGTGAAGCAGAATATCAAAGCCTTAAGAAAAAGCAAACTGTCATTGACTATGTTTTAGATCTCGAAAACCTGTATATGATTAAATACAGATTCGAATATAACAACCAGTACCAAGTCACGCGTATCTATCGTGGGGAACGACATGCAAATGCCAGTCAGCTACAGCTAATTGCTGTAGCCCATTATGATAAAGGAAATCAAAGTAGTCTACCGGATTCCTTGAGTACTTACAATACAAGAGGATATAAAGTTGGAGTTATCCACGCGAAAGATTTTAATCAGGTTGCTAAGCCGATTCCGAATCAAATTTACGATTGGCCAACCCGCGAGAACAAATTGCTCAGGGTGCCAGGGGGGCAGTTAGCATTCGCTATTGCTGGTAAAAAAATAGGGTGGTCAGGAGCTGGACATATGGGATCAGGTAATACCATCGATATTATGGACCATCTTAAACTATTGAATCGAAGCAACTTAAAAGACTCTATTCAACTCGCAGTCACCAGCAAAACTGATGGGACAAAGCGTCTGTTTGACGACTTCCATATCCTTTATAACAATCTGGGCTTTCCGATCGACATGTCTATGTACGATCGCTTGAATGCTGGTTTTGAACAACTAAAAATTAATTACAGAGAAGAGTAATCATGAGCATTAAAATATATTCAGGCTTAGCGATAGCTGTATTTGCATTAAGCCTCTTTAGTTCTTGCAATAAGCAAATCACATTTAAACAAGAAAATAGACTCCATATTGCAGATAATTTCAGACTCCAGGAAGTGCGGTCAAAAAATGGCGAACTATATGAAAAATATAGTTATGACGGTCAAATGCGATTGAAACAAGTCGTCTACAATGGTAACGATTTTTTCAACTTACAATATGCCGACGGAACTGCAAAGCTGATCAAGTTCAATAATTATGAGGTCAACTATGATCAACAGGACCGACTAATTGAAGTTAAAGGACCAGAGTTAAGCAATACGGTATTAAAATACCTTCCAAACCAAATACAAATAATACAAACAACGCGTACCATAGTGCCCGGCCCCAAGCCTACACAAATTGATACCTTGAACTTGCTTTTAAATGACAAGGGAGAAGTATTGCAAGCGAACTTATTGCCCAAGAAAATTGGCTATGAATTTCGCTATGATCAATATGTAAATCCCTATATACACAATGAAAAACAGCTGCTGCCTATTTTATTGATTTACCCGCTGGCTCAAGTATTTAAAGAGATATCAAGCTTACAAACGGGTAAAAATCTGATGAGGATTTATCAAAATGCTAGCAATATCAGCAATAGCGTGGAAAAACCAATGGTTGAAGATATTACCTATCGATACGATCATCTTCGTTATGATATCCCGACCTCAAGTAGTAATCACGGACTGAATAAGTCAGAAAGGCATTTCTTATACAGCGAATAACACCATCATGAGAACAAAAAAACATATTACGATTATTCCCATATTCCTGCTTCTACTGATTCAAACAGTATGGGCACAAGAAAACATACATGGAAGGGTCACAAACGAAAGTTCTGAACCTTTAAGTCAAGTACAGATTCTGAACGAAAGCAATCAGTTACTCGGGATTAGCAATAACAAAGGTTGGTTTCAGATCACGGTCCAACACATACCTTGCAGTTTAATCTTCAGCAAGGCAGGATTCGAAAAGAAAAAAATGTGGGTAGAAAGGAAAGAGATGATACGCGTAGCGCTTGCCAAATCTTCAGAAAAGATTTCAGAGGTCTATGTTTTAGCGCATCAGAATTATGATAAGGTATACGAGACGAATATCATTGAAGGCTCGGAACTCGTCAACTCTTTTGAGGCAAACCCGGTCAATAGTTTACGCGGTCGTGTGCCCGGCCTGCAGATGAATGCCACTGCAGGGGGAGTTACGTCCGGTAGCGGTATGGTTATCCGCGGGATGAAATCACTCGTAGGGGGCAATCAGCCTTTATTTATCCTAGACGGGATGCCTATAGAAAACGAAACCTCAGGCGCCAATCAATATGGAGGGCAAGATTGGGGAAATACGTTAAAAGAACTTAATGTCTATGACATCGAGCAAATTCAAGTGTTAAAAAGTGCAGTGGCAGCGCAGAAGTACGGATCGAGGGGTATGAATGGCGTTATTGAAATTGTTACCAAAGGCAATAAAATGAAACCCGGATTATCAATTGACGCGAACATTGGTGGTAGCTACGGGCAAGCCTATGGAATGCCGTCCTTGCTGAGCCAGCATGATATCCAACAAATTAATGATCCTCGCTTAGCTTGGCTGTCAACGGCAAGTGATAATTACTATGATTCCTTCGAGCAGTCAAATGCGCAGATTGGGCAAGTTGCTATAAATTATTTTAAAGGGAAAAGCAAACTGCGCTTATCCTACGGTGCCGATTACAATAAAGGGACCTACAAACGAAACACACTTGATAAGCACAATTTGATGTTCAAGGGTATTCAAACTTGGAACAATAAACTCCAAACAGAAATCGGTGCCATATACAATCAAAGTATTTCTAGAAATGCGCCAAGCATCGGCGCTCAAAAATTTGCATCGCTCGGAAGGACTTTTATTGAATATCCGATAGACTTTGCTGCTGCCAGCACGAACGATCCATTAGAAAGTGAAACAGCCTGGTATTTATATGGACAACAGGCAAAAAAAACAGCAGAAAGTATTCGCTTATTTGCGAAGGGAAACTGGATGATCTTACCAGACCTAGATTTCAAAGTAGCTGCCAATTATGCGGACTATGGCATTCGCACCCATGAAAACGCGAATGGCTATTTCGAACGCATGTTGGGTAACGAGAGTTTTTATCATCAAGAACGAGCCTATAATAACAGCGCCAAGGAATATAGCATCGATTGGATGGCCAAAGCGGAGCTCGATTACCATAAAAGTTTTGCTAATCATCAATTTCAAGCGACCTTAGGCTATGACTACTGGCAGACCGAAGGTGGTATCCGCGGAACCTCCTATCTTCCAAAATCATCAAACCCCTATCGACTCAAAATTGGCGCTGAACGCGACGTCATTGAACAATTCTTAAATCCTAATGCCTACCAGCTGGCCGCTCAGTTTAATGTTAAGCACGCAAACGGTAAACATATTCACGGTGCACATCTGATGCTAAATTATCAATATGGCCAAAACCTGTTTATAAATGCTGGGACGCGTTTTGACCAAGTTAGTACCTTAAGTAACTTAGATAAACTAGGCAAAATCAGCCAATTTTACCCATCTATTGGATTTGCATATCTATATACTTCCAGCTTAAGAGACTGGTTAAATTTGCCGGAAAAAGCATTGGACTTTGCTAAACTTAGAGCAAACTATGGTCATAGTGGTAATGTAACTGGTCTCTTCCACTACCAATCTGCAGTAACAGACGATTTGGAACTTCCCTATCCTGGGCTAAAAACAGTATATAAACCATATTATACCAATTCAGGATCTTGGGGTCTCCGAAATTATCAAACAGGATTCTCTTATGAATACGCAAAAGAAGTTGAACTTGGAACGGATTTTAGCTGGTTCACAAACAGACTAGCGTTACACTTAACATGGTACAATAGAACAATCGACAATTATTTATACGATATTGTAAGCCCATTAGAGAAATTCAATCAGCCCCTTCGTGATGTGCATGCGAAAGTACGAAACCAAGGTTGGGAAGTACAATTAACCGCTGTCCCATGGAGATCCCATGATTTCCAATGGACAAGTACGATTAACTTCGCCGCAAATCGCAATAAATTCCTCGAGATAAATAGCTCTTCTACGAATAGCTTAACCCAATTAGGTAGCCAAGACGACGTTAGCCTTGTTGGAAGTGTCAATGGTAATTTCGGGACTTTATTATCGGGCTATGCTGCTAAAACAAATAGCCAAGGACAATACCTGCTGAACTCCCATATGGAATATGTTCCTTCCGGTGCAGCAAAGGAGATCGGTAACAGTACAGCGAAATGGATCGCAGGTTTTGAGAATAAGATTTCATTCAAAAACTTACAAGTGGGTGCATTATTCGATTTCAAGGTCGGTGGCGACATCTATTCCGGAACACATGCGCTTCTCTATCAGCGCGCAGTTTTATCCGACACGCGATTTGGGCGTTCAGCAGCATTCGGCGGGATAGAAAGGAAAATACCTGTACAGCAAATCGATCCAGAAACAGGAAAAGAACAAACGATTTACAAATCCAGTTTTGACGGTATTATCCCATCCGGTGTCTTCGATGAACATATCCGTTTATACGGAAAAGAGGTCTCCGGACTAAGTTTTCAAGCCGCACAGGAACTCATCGGAAAGGATAGTCATGGCGAATATCTTTTACAACCACTTGCTGCCAGTGATTATTATGCGGGGTTCCATGAACGCGCAGGTGTCCGTGAGCGATCGATCTTTGAAAATAGCTATATCGCCATCCGGGAGATTAACATCGGATATGCAGTACCAAAAACATGGGCAAAACGATGGTTCCGAGCAGAATCGGCACAGATAGGAATCGTAGGTAGAAATCTAGGATATCTCTATAAGAGTCTACCCTACAATCTGAACCCCGATGGATCATACAACAATAGAAATGGTGGATCCTTTGAGTATGCTGCGATGTTACCTGTAAGAACTTATGGAATGTTTATGAAATTCGCATTCTAAAACATTTAATTATAAGGAGCAGCCTATGTATTACTTCTTGACCTATCCTAGCTTGTTCACTAAGGATTGTTGAGAATAAAGACAAGGAGCTGCTCCATATAAAGCAGTAATCAGCAAGCCAATCTAAAATACTAGACAACCCTAAAAAACTAGCTTAATCATGAAGACTTATCTCAAATTCCTAATCATCACTATTCTGATCAGCGGCCAATTCTGCAGTTGTTCTAAAAATGAAGAGACGAAGCCCAGTCCAAAAGAACGACAGGATATGTATGTCCGTGATCTAAATAATGGCGAGATTACATCAGGTCAACCGACCGGGATTGCCAAACCAATTTATTTCAATCTAGGGAGCCAGCAAACGGTAGCTGCAGGGAGCGATTGGGATATCGCATTTGGAGGCATTGCAAACACCGTTATCAGTAGCAACAGCAAATCTGGCACTTGGATGAAAGTTTTGAACGTAGACTACGCCAGCATCCATTCTAAACCATCCATAAGCTATGATGAGAGCGAAAGTGGAAATATTGCAAGTTATGAAAATGGATGGTATATCTACAATGTCCGAACGCATGTGGTCGAACCTATTCGAGGAAAAACATTTTTCATACAAACCTCGAAAGGAAAGCATTACAAACTGAAAATGATTAGCATCTATAAAGACGCTCCTGAGTATCCTACCTCAATGGACAAGGCTACCTTTTTAACTTTTCAATATTGCGCGCTTGACTAGCTGGTTGGACAATACCCAAGTCTAATTTTTAAGTTCTATGGGTGGCACGCCGTAATATCGCTTAAACGCATTGGTGAAGTTGTTTTGATGGCTATAGCCAGTCAACGCTGCCACTTCATAGATTGGCAAACGCTCGTCTAACAGATAGGATTTTGCCTTTTTCATTCGCACCTGCATTAAGTAATTGTTAATGGTCATGGAGTAATATCGGCGAAAATCTTTGCGCAATTTACTTTCACTTGTGAGCAACTCTGAGGCGAGCTCTCGTTGGGTGGGCGGATTTGCAATCCTATTCTCAAGAATTATTCGGGCCTGCTCCAGCCTTGAGATATCTTCTTCCGAGAAGGAGAGATCGGCATCACTTCGAAATTGCAAATACTGCTCAAATTGATACATCAATAGGGCTAAAATACAAGACTCCAAATGTAAGCGACGTATTTCCCCTATTTTTTTGGATTCTACTAACTCAGCAATTGTCTGTTGCATTTCAAAAGTTGCCGTACAATCTTTCTGCATATAGGAGGTTTGATGGCCTAAATTGAGTTGTTCAATGAATTCTTGAAGCAATAAGGAATCTCGCTTGACCAGACGCAAGAAGTATTCTTTGGATAAGACGGCAATAAAGAACTGATAATCAATTCCGTGTTGGATTTCGAGGGTGGAATTGAAAGAAGGGATAAATCGAATATTGTGCCGACTGACCTCGCGGGGATTAATTTTGCTACAAGGACCATAAAATATAAATTGGCTCATCACCGCATCCCCCACAATTTCCGTTTGGAAATGCACAGGCTTTGAAAAATTCATCTTCGCCTGTAGAATAAACATACCGGAGGTCGCTAACTGAAAATTCTCCATGTGAACGTAATCACTATCGATCGCTGTTCTATATTCAACCACTGGATTCTCTGGAATATAAATATCTAACACCTCTTGCTCGAATAAACACTTATCCAATTCTAAAATCTTACTCCTAACAATCATTTCTCACGAATCAATGCAATTTCTTAATACCTAATAAAATACACCGCAAAGATAATTAATATTATTTATAATCATTCTAAATAATAAGCACTTTAACAAAAAATAATATGCAACATAGGGATCGCGCGATCTCAAAACGCAAAAAATAACATCGATATTTCGCTGGTTTGAATTATACTTGAAGCCTAGCTCAAACGCACTTCAAGCATAACTCAACCAAAGAATACTGATTTTAATCGAATAAGCTACGAAGATACCTTAAGGCAATGTCTAGCCATCGTCAAAATTTTTATGCACAGGAGGATCGAGTTACCTATCCTCGCACAACTACAGGAATGGCGGTGGATTCGAATGAAAGATTGGCGATGGTATAGGCCGAATGCGAGAGTTTACTTAGCATTTTGACATCATTTAGCGCAAGCTGTAAATAATAGGTGCCTCCGTATTGTTTTTCAATTAGATAATCAATCATTTGCTGAATATCGACCTTCGTGAGTGATTCAGAGTGCACGGTCGTGCGTACTTCGAAAGGGATATTGGCTGATTGTAAAATTGTTAGGGATGTTTCAAATGAAGTAAATGATGTTACGCCTGTTACTTCCAGGAATTTAGGCGCTAGTGCTTTGAAATCTAAGGCCACATAATCAACGAGGCCTTCGTCGATTAGCATTTGGAGGTTTTGTGGACTTGCGCCATTGGTATCGATCTTCACGAGGTAGCCCAATGCCTTAGCTATTCTGGCTAAAGATAGTAGATCACGGTGCAAACTACATTCACCGCCACTCATGACGACCGCTTGCAATAGTCCACGTCGAGCTTGTAGAAAGCGTTCAGCTTCCGCAATAGCGATTTTTCCTTTACCAAGAACAATATCCGGATTATAACAATACTGACAACGCATATTGCAGCCCACAAACCAAAAGATGCAGGCTGCTTTGTTTGGATAATCTAGTAAACTAAAGGCTGTGATATCAAACAGCGGCTTTACCATGTTGTTCACAGAATAAAGTACGCTCTTTGTGCTCGCCTTGTTTACCAATGTTAAAGCTTTCTACGGGGCGATGATATCCCATAACCCGCGTATACACTAAACATTTACTACGTTCTTGCTGATGTTGCTGCAACACCTGCGTTCTGTCATCATTCATAGTTTTCATGTGAAATATTTAATTGATGTTTATTAATAATCTCTTCGTCACATAGAGGGCAATACTCATGCTGACCGTTGAGGTATCCATGTTTCGGACAAATACTAAATACTGGAGTTACGGTAATATAAGGCAATTTGAAATTGGTCAATACCGTTTTCACAAATTCTTTACAGGCCGCTGAGGTACTAATTCTTTCGCGCATATACAAGTGGAGCACGGTACCGCCAGTATATTTACACTGTAGTTCGTCCTGCAATAATAGGGCTTCGAATGGATCTTCCGTTTGGTCTGCCGGAAGTTGAGAGCTATTGGTGTAATATATTTGAGGGTACTGCCCCGCTTGTAAGATATCTGCGAAGCGTTTCTTATCCTCTTTTGCAAATCGGTAAGTCGTACCTTCGGCAGGTGTTGCTTCCAAATTATAAAGATTACCAGTTTCTTCCTGGTACGCGCGAAGTTTGTCGCGAATATAGTCTAACACTTGGCCAGCAAATTCTCTCCCCCAAGCTGTGACGATATTTTCCTGATCTTCCGTATAGTTTCGAATCATTTCATTCATTCCATTAACCCCAATCGTTGAGAAATGATTCCTGAAGTGTGGTAAATAACGTTTAGTGTAAGGATACAGCCCATTGTCGTACATCTCTTGTACAAACTTTCGTTTCTTTTCTAAAGTGGATTTCGCAATCTCCATTAATTCATCGAGACGCTGATAAAGTTGATCGGGTTTTCCGCGATACAAATAGCCCAAGCGCGCCATGTTTAGGGTTACAACACCAATACTTCCGGTCATTTCTGCACTTCCAAATAGACCATTTCCTCTTTTCAACAGTTCACGAAGGTCTAATTGTAATCGACAACACATACTGCGCACAGCATTCGGTTTATAGGCATCGGGGTTTTCAACGCGCTCCCCGGCATCGTTCAGGATATATTGGCTTCCGATAAAATTTTGGAAGTACGAAGATCCTATTTTTGCCGTATTCTCGAACAAGATGTCCACGTTTTCACCGGACCAATCAAAATCTTCTGTGATATTAACTGTTGGTATGGGAAATGTGAAGGGCTGACCATTGGCGTCACCTTCGGTCATCACTTCGTAATACGCCTTATTAATCATATTCATCTCCTGTTGGAAATGCTTATAGGTCAGATCTTCCAACTGTTCTACGCCTCGTTGAAGAGCTAAGCTCCGCAATGCTTCGTTATTTAGATCGCGAAACAGATGTAGTCCTGCTTTTGTCGGGATCTGGTCTTGTAAATCCTGCGGGACATTCCAGTCTAATGTAATATTGGTAAAAGGCGACTGGCCCCATCTTGCCGGAACATTTAGATTATAGACAAAGCTCCGGATTGCTTTCTTGACATCCTGTTGGTTTAATTGATCTTTAAACACGTAAGGTGCTAAGTAAGTATCAAAAGAGCTAAAAGCCTGCGCGCCGGCCCACTCACTTTGGAGTATGCCCAAAAAATTCGCCATCTGGCCTAATGCTTCTCGAAAATGCGACGGCGGGCGGCTATCTACCCGACCACGCACACCATTAAAACCTTCGTCTAGTAAAACGCGTAGACTCCAACCCGCGCAGTAACCTGTTAGACAATCTAGATCGTGAATATGAATATCGGCATTTCGATGCGCATGTCCTTCCACCCGGTTATAGATTTTGTCCAACCAATAATTAGCGATAATCTTTCCAGCTGTATTGTTCACTAGTCCGGCATTCGAAAAAGAATTATTGGCATTCGCCTGAATGCGCCAGTCGTTTTGGTAAATATACTCCTCGACTGCGTGGCTACTATCGACGTAGGTGCTCGAATCAACAAAACGATCGATATGCTCACGTTGCAGTTTTCGCGTATGCCGAAAGAGCATGAAGGAACGCATTACTTGAAAATAGCCCCCTGTATATAGTTTTTTTTCAATAGTATCCTGTATATCTTCGACATCAACCAAGTTGGAAGGACTTATCTCGCGAAGTACCGTTTCCATGATGGATTCGTCATAAGGAATGGATACACTTTGAAATGCCTTCTTAATGGCATCTTCGATTTTGAAGGATTGGAATTTCTCTAATGAGCCGTCTCGTTTAATCACATCTTTCATAGCACAGAATTGGGTTTAATAGTATGTATGATAAGGAACTAACTAAAGCTAAGCAGTCGTATTGAGTATTAAAATGATATAAAACACAAAACGAATAATTTTTAAGTACTGCTTAAAAAGATCGTCAATCCCGTAGAAAAATGTTGATATATTTACCCATATCATCGTGCCGCCTTTATCCGCTCTTTTTTTAATTTCTACACTCCATGATATATGCACTGCACCTCGACGATAGGAAACTCACCGTAAATTATTTTTAGAAGAATCTATCTGATCCATACTGTGTTCGGTAGAACTAAAGAAAGTCAGCGCGACTTTTTCAGAAGCGCTGACTACACACTAACACATGATAGACTAAGGGGTTTGTCTATCCCCATATTATTGGGAGTTTGCAACGAATTGCGAGAAGTATTTTGCAAAATATTATGCTCAAGAATCTAGAATTTACGCAAGCTGATCGCTGGCAGTCGATTCTAGTGTTGAAGAGCATTTATTGTAGTCGGAAATTCGAGCGCAACATTCGGCTGCGCTGAATTTCCAAAAAGCACATGCTACAGGCTTACGATTTATCTATACCGTTGTAATGCGAGGTCGCCACCAACAAGGCAAATATGTTTCCGAAGATGACGGAGTTATAAGCTTGATAAGTTGCCGCAGCCTTGGGATAGTCTAAGGATCCAAATGCGGCAGCATTCCCATAGGCCGTATGAGGCACAGGCAGGTCGCTTCCATCAGTCGTTATGGCAAATGGCTCAAGAAGATATCCAGGATACTGACCGTTGCGTAGTTCTGAGGAAAGAAAACCCGTATCTCCGACAAAGAAAAAGTGTTTTGTTTTATGACGGAACATACTCATGCCGGTCTGAGTCGCATAATTTCTGGATGTATTCGAATATTCAATGACTTGACCGGGAGGAATGTCTTTAACATACAATGTCGCAGAAAAGTCTTGTCCCCAAGTTTTCCCTCTCACGTCACCAAAGCGCCAATTTAATACATCGGCATCCTCATTCGTCATAGTATAAATTGCGCCACCACTATCGTAATTTGCTGTAGACACCATATTTCCGAAAATAGATTTCATGAAATTGTCAACGTAAATATTGGTATTTTCGATCATTAAGAATACTACACCTCCCCTTCTGATATATTCAGCAAGCGCATTGTAATCATCAGTGGCGAATCCAGTGAACATGCCGGCGATGATGATATCGGGATAATTGGCGGGGTTAGCTAATCGGTCACGCAGCGCATTGGTGGCCGCTAAGATGGTTTCACTTTGAAACCCATCAATCCGTAAATAGTTACTATTTGGTCCAAAATTACTTGGATTTTGAAGGAATGCCCCTGACGCTCTCAAGGGGTTTGAGGCCGCATAACTAAAGTGGGAGTTCCCTTCTACGTGTAGTACGGTTTTAAGCGGGAATACCTTCCACATCTCTAACATCCCTTTCAAGATTTTTCCTTTGGAAGAGCCGGTAAACGCGCCAAATTCGACGAGACCGGCAGATGGGAATTTTGCGGACAAGGCCTCGACTTCATTGTTTATTAAGCGAATTGATAAGTCTGTAAATTGAACTTTATAGCTCGTCAAATTGATTGCTGATGTATAACATTTAGCAATTTGAATACGGTTTGATGCCGTATCTAACCTTTCAAATTTCAAATTGCCAACATTTTCAACGGTCATCTGCTGATCGAACTCGCCCGTTAAAATATTAAAATTACCGGTCATGATACAATCGCCAGAAAACTCAGCGGCTAACGATTCTATACCGCCGAAAAGACCTCGTGTATCGACTTCGACTTGAAGCTGTGCAAGTTGATGTTGAAAATTAATCGATATGGGCTTCGTACCGACCGTGCTTGCATTCACAATTCCACTTGCATACAATAATGGCGTATTCGTTTTCGATACGATTGTTGGATTTGCTAAATCAGGCGCCGGAATCACTTCCTCCGTATTGTACGAATATGCAAACCACTTATAATCTTGTCCTTTATAGACGTCAATTTCAAGTAATGTTCCTGCAGTGGCAATTTCGGATCTTTCTATTTTATTATTGCTCGTATTCATCAAAATGATGCGATACTTTGTGCCGGTTTGCATTTGGGTAACGGCAGCACGAAGACCATTTGAACTTGATACCGATCTAGATTTAATAATTGAAGGCGCGCCCATACTTGATTCTTCGCTAAGGTCTTTAACGGATGAAACGATATCTAAAGTAAATTCACTTACCTCAACGGATTCTACATTTTTATTGTCTAAAGCATTCAAAGCAATGCCACGTGCGCTAGCTGCTCCAGATGCAAAAGTCGTTGAGTTTGGATCATCTTGAGCTATAATACCAGCTACACTGATTACTAATTTGCCTGGTTCGCCACTTACTACTTCCTTATCTTTTGCGCATGAACTTAATAAGGAGGAACTCAAGAGTAGGGAAATGAAGAAATAAAACATCCTCGATGTTTCATTAATAGTTAGTGTAAATATATATGCCATTTTATTAATCTTGGAAATTCCATTCCTTATGTATAACTTCTTCTGTTTCATCGGTAATCCATGGATTACTATCAACAGTATCTCCGCCAGGGCTGACCATCGCAGAACTTGCCGCGATACTACTTTCGATCTCGATAATATCGACAACTAAGCGCGGCGGGATGTATTGTTTTCGTCTCTTTTTTTGTTCACTCATTTTACATTCTTATTGTTAAAAATTTTTCACAGGTTAACCGATGACAAAAATCTTTAATTAAAAATTTTAGCGAGCAAAACCATCTACTACACCCATACGATGCCTGCATACAACACAGATACTACATACAAAAACACTCAGCAACAACTTGATTTAAAGTGCCTTAAAATATTTTAAGTCATTTTCATGGGATAGATCTGGAAAATTAAGCGCGTTCGTTTAAGGATGAATCGAGCTGGAAAGATGAACCATTAAGAGACTTTTTCGATCCAGAGATAGAGATCTTCTTGGGAGGAAATATGAAAGGATTTTCTCAGTCTATTTTTTTTAGTTTGGACAGTTCGAACAGCTAAATGTGTATAGGTTGCAATATCCTTCGTCGTGAACCCGAGCTTTATTAAAGCAAAAAGCTTGAACTCTTCACTCGTCATTGCTGGGTTTATGGTGAACAGCGTAAAATAGATAGCCGGAAAGACTTCTTTGAAGAGTGGTATAAATAGCGTACTATTTTCCATGGCTAAATTAATTAGTTTTTCGAGTTGTGCTGTGCTCGAGATATGGCTCAATTTATGGTTCAATTGTTCTATAATTTTCTCGCTTCGCTCCTTTTGACTGAGAAGTCGACTAATTTCCTTGTTCTTGGAGACTAACAAATAGGCATTGAATCCTACGAAGCATACGATCTGTATAAATGTATGAATTCGTGTAGCCTTTGAACTTTTAGGCGATTTTTGGATTTCGCTATTCAGAACTTGCAGGTCTCGAATCTCTGTCAAATAAAAAAAGAAAAATATTACAATAATCAGAATCAGTCCATAAATATAGTTCGTGCGTTCATTGAAAATGAAGATTATTGCCTGTAGAATCGCGAAATAATAAAAATAGATACCGCTTTCGCCCCCTCTATTTGAAGAGAAGACGAGCACTAAAGTCGAACAAACAAGTAAAACTAGAAAGAAGAACTGGTCATTGAAATGAACCTTCGTAAAGAAGAATAAAAGTTGGAGGTTGATTCCGAGTATCAATAAAAATAGAGCGGGAAGTTGATAGCCTAAACAAAGCTCTCTTAAAGCGTCGATCAAGAAGAAAGTTGATATAAGGAAAGCATATTGATTTAATACCCTAGATTTAATACGCTCGAGGCCTATTAAATCATCAGAAAGATGACGATTTGATATAAAACTCCAATATTGTGAAACGAACATATCTCTACTTGCTGTAATGAACATCAAGAGCGATGAAGAATCGGTATGCGTGTTGCCCCAATTCCGATAAAGATTTATAACTGTTAATCGTCTTGACATTGATGTATATCCCTATTCTCTCCTGCTACTAGAAAATATAGGGTATCAATACACAATAATAGAAAACGAGACTATAAATTTAAAATTAAACGAAAATATTTGTGTTATAAAAATAATTTATGTAGCTGCACTCCAATATAAGGATAAAATATGGGCTTGGTATCTTGGAGACGCCGCTATGCCTCTATTTTTCGATAGCCCGCTCGTCACATTCCATTCTTCTTATTTGAATATTTCGAAGTCTTCTATTTCAATTGAAGATAATTAATGAGTTCTCTAGCTGCAGCTCTTCCCGCCCGATTTGCGCCGATAGTCGATGAGGACGGTCCATATCCTGTCAGATGGATACGGGGATCTGAAGCCACTTGCGTAGCCAATTCTCCGGTCATTACGATCCCTCCCTTATCGTTCATTAAGTGTAATCCTGCTAAATGATCTAAGGAATGGCGGAATCCAGTGTTCCAAAAGATCACATCAGCGTCCATCTCTGATCCATCCTCCCACTTAACACCATGTTCTGTTATCTCTTGAAACATGGGTTTACGATCGAGCGTGCCTTTGCTTAGCATCTCCTCAATCGCTGGTGTGATCGGCAAGCCTGTTACGGAAACTACCGATTTTGGCGGTAATCCCTCGCGGACACGATCTTCCACCATCGCTACTGCCTCCCGCCCATGCTCCGGTGAAAATTCATAATGTCGGAAATCAGGCGGTCGACGAGTAACCCAAGTCGTCTCCGTCACTTTAGAGATTTCTCCAAGCAACTGGACGGCAGAGATTCCCCCACCGACAACAATAACATGCTTTCCGATAAACTCTGCTGCATTTTTATATTCTCCTGTGTGCAATTGCCTGCCTTTGAACTTCTCCCAGCCTGGATACTTAGGGCAATTGGGAGTCTTCCAAGTTCCTGTCGCATTGATAATACCTCTCGCATTAAACTGAACCCCGTTTGTTCGTATCAAAAAACGTCCATTGCGATCGATTACCTCGTTAACTTCAACAGGCCGAATTACCGGAAGCTCGAAAGTTTTCTCATATAAAGCATAGTATTTTGGGATAGCAATATTTGCCTGCAACTCCTTATCATTTGTATTGACAGCTTCTGCAAATCCCAATCCTGGGAGATCATTGATACCATTTACATTACTAAGTGTTAGTGAATCCCATCGATGCTGCCACGCCCCTCCCGGGCCAAACTCATCATCTAATACAACAAACCCTTTGCCTGGCTTTATTCCTTCCCGCTTTAAATGAAACGCCGCAGATAATCCGGCCTGTCCGGCACCAATAACCACAATATCAACTTTATAAAATAATTCGGGCACAACGGCACTTGAATTAGGGATATCCTGTTTTGCATGTAGATTCTCTGTAGCCATAAGCGGTAAATTAGACGATTAATCGATTAAAATGCGAATATGTACAAAATACAAAATCATAAATGGATGACCTAATTCTCGAAATCCTTCAAGTTTAAAATGACTTTTGGCAAACTTATGAATGGGTTGATCTTTACATCTAAGCGAAAAAAATAAAGTCCCTGAATTAAAAACTCAGGGACTTCATTTAATTGAGGATTTTATTAAACTATCTTAGTTTCCTAATTTGAAATTAACGCCAATCGCTGTAGTTAAGATTCCTTCGTAGTTACGTCCGCCAATTTCTCTATCGAATCCATCTCCTAAAAGGTTTCCACGGATATCAATATTGAAATCTAACTTATCATTCATACGGATGGTTTGCAAGAATCCTACATGCGGAGAGAATCTAGTAACACTCGGCTCTTTGAAAGACGAAGCGACGCCAACACCAGCGTAAGGAATCATCGTATAAATACGATTTGGATCAAATCCTGAAATATCATTCGACCAGTTGAACATAACATCTGCACGTAGATTGAAGTATGTGAAACGCTGCTCTCTAAGATTTTGAGATGCATCATACATCTTGCCATTAGAAAGACTTTCGGTTTGTGTAAGTCCTTTCATACCTCCACCAGCTAGTGCAATTCTTCCTCCAAATGCCTCGTTAAACCACTTTCCACCATAACTCTCACCGGCAGGGCCTATACGTTTTCCAAAATCATATTGCTTATCATGATCGCCAAAGAAAACATTCCCACCTACGTTAACTCCGAAAAACCAGGAGGTGTTCGAACCTCCAAATTGGTTGCGTGATTTAGGCAACTTGTCTCCAAATGGATTCTTAGCTGACGCTGTAGAAATCAATCCAAAAATGGAAAGAAGACAAACTAAAAAAGTATTTTTCATCGGTAGTAAATTAGTATTGATTTGATATATAATTA
>JBEBRI010000011.1:0-40569 GCA_040394915.1 Sphingobacterium sp. | reverse complement strand
ATGGTGTTCGTTTAACAAGTCGATTTAAAGGAAAAGGCGGGCATGCAGATGTGGAATTAATTAGCCCTACTAAAGATAATCGCCGATTAAAACTTTTGAGTGGAGATTCAAGCGCTTATGTATTCGGAGATAAATATCAAGTGAATTCACCTTGGCCGGAAGCCAAAGGTACTCGTGTCATGGTTGAATCTTTAAACAAAGAAGGTAAACATAACTTTGCGGCCCTGTATCAATTGTATGAAGAAGGACAAGTGAAGTTGCCAAGTCAAGTGCGTGAGTTTGCGAACTATTACCAACTTTCGATTGCTGATAAGCTTGTAATTATCGGAAAACCAGGGCGCTACTTGAGCGAAGAAATCGGTTTCGAGATACCAGGGGATCAGCTTTATGAAGTGATTTTATTAGGTATGTCAGACGGTTTTTGGAATCTTCAAAACAGTGATAAAAACACGAGCTTTAATATTCGTGTTCAGCCAAACGAACATGCCTTCACCTGGAAACAACAAGGAGGAAAGATTTTGTTGCGGCCTGGACGTCAATACGGGGCGGAAGAAGGCGATTTAAGATTGCATAACAATAAATAATCACATTTAATTATCGTATTCGCGTTGCCTATCCATGATAGGCAATTCACTAACCAGAGACGTGTATTTAGAAATGTGTAAAGAATGCTTTCATGTCAAAGGTGTAGGATGCTAGTCATCCTTCAACTTTGACGTGAAAAATTTAATTTATCTGGAAGGCAATGTTTTGTGTGGCTGATTAAGGTACGCCCTCTTCTTATTTTGTTAAGCTATCAACATTTCATTTTAAAAAAATATACATATACACTTTGTATTGTATACAAAAATATCGTAATTTGGTATACATATGGTATTATCCAATTCTTTTATAAATTATAATAAAGGTTCAGAATAAAACTCGTTCATTATGTCAGAATATTCAAAGTCGGAGGATATACTTCGCAAAAATGCCCAGTGGATTCCTGGTGGTGTCGTTTCGCTAAATAGGAAATCAGATCCTAACATTTGCTTTGTTCAAGGGCAGGGGAGTCGTGTAGTTGATGCTGACGGCAATTCCTATATTGATTATCAGGCTGGTTTTGCCGCATCGTTTCTAGGGCACAACGATGCAGACGTGAATGCTGCAGTGTTGAAAACAATGCAAGACAATCAAGTCTTGATGGGCGCTGGACCAACCTTATTGGAAGGGGCGTTTGCCGAGCTATTTTGTCAGTGTGTTCCAAATGCGGAGAGTATTCAAATTACGACAACCGGTTCCGAAGCGACCTACCATGCAATTCGAATTGCGAGAGCAGCGACAAACCGCGATCACATCATCGTGATGCAGGGCGGATATAACGGGTGGCATAATGATGTGGCTTGTAATGTCATCAGTAATTTATCGGATGTTGGCCCTTACCAAAGTCCGGGGGAATATCCCTTTGATTCGCTAAGCGCTGGAGTGCCTCAAGCCCATAGTGATCTGGTTCACGTGGTCAATTTCAACGACTTGGATAGTGTACGAGAACTCGTGTCTAAATATGAGATTGCGTGTATTTTATTGGAACCTATCCTTCAAAATGTGGGCATTGTAAAGCCAGAGCCGGGTTACCTGGAAGGGCTTAGAGCATTAGCAGATGAGCAAGGGTTCTTACTTATTTTTGATGAGGTGAAGACTGGGTTTAGACATGCACTTGGGGGGTACCAATCCTTGGTGAACGTAAAGCCAGATTTATCAACCTTCGGAAAGGCAGTCGCGAATGGTTATCCTTTAGGTGTTATTGCGGGTAAAAAGAAATATATGGATTACTTTGTTGATCCAGACAAGAAAAAGAGAGTGATGATTGCAGGTACGTTTAATGCATTTCCGCTGACAACGGCGGCCGCAATTGCTACTTTGAAGAAGTTGTCCAATCCACAAATCGGGGTGTACGAACATGTGGAAAGATTAGGTGCTATATTGGAAGAAGGATATAACAAGCTTTTTCCTATTTTAGGGGTTCCATTTCAGGTTGCTAGACAAGGTTCAGCATTCTGCGTTTATTTTATGGACCATGCGCCTAAGAACTTTCATGATATTGCAACAAATCATAATTTCGAATTAGACACAACTTATCGTAAACGATTAATTGAGCGGGGAATTTTTAATTTTCCGGCTGCAATTAAGCAAGGGAGTATTTCTTTCGCCCATACAGAGGAAGATATTTACGCGACATTAGAAGCAACGGAAAAAGTTTTAAAAACGTTATAATATTATGAAAATAACCGGAATAGAAACGTTGGTGTGTCATGCACGAATGCGTAACTGGATATTTGTAAAGGTACTTACTGACCAGCCAGGTCTATGGGGTTGGGGCGAGGCTACTTTAGAGTGGCATACCCAAAGTGTTGTTGGAGCGATTAAAGATATTGAACAGCTTCTCATCGGAGAAGATCCGCGACGTATAGAGCATCTTTGGCAAATGATGTATAGACAGCATTTTTGGCATGGAAACGGGATTGTCCGTGGTACAGCGATCAGTGGTATCGACATAGCCTTATGGGATATCCTAGGTAAAGTTCATGGGGTTTCATGTCATGAACTATGGGGAGGTCGTGTTCGTGATTATATTCGTCTTTACTGCCACCTCGGTGGAGGCAAAATGGAGGATTTCTATGAGACGGCTCCAAATGATGCAAAACGATTTGGCGATTTAGCGCAGCAAGCGGTGGAAGAGGGCTTTACAGCATTCAAATCCATGGCTGTCCCAGAAACAATGTCTCTAGAAGGTTTAAAACCTGTAAAATACGCTGTCGCATGTGTTGAAGCGATGCGTAATGCTGTAGGTGATGATATCGATATTATGGTTGACTGTCATGCAAGGCCTAGTCCTCGTATGGGGATGCAATTTGCAAAAGCATTAGAACCGTATGGTTTATACTTTTTTGAGGAGCCTTGTTGGCCGGAAACAATGGAAGATATCGCGCTAATTCAACGTGCTGTGAGTACACCAATCGCGTCTGGAGAAAGACTGATTGGCGTACATGCATTCCGAGAAATGCTGGAGAAGCGTGCCGTAAGTGTTATTCAACCTGATATTACACATTGTGGAGGTTTATCCGAAGCGCGCAAGATTGCTGCCTTAGCCGACGCATACCGCGTTTCGATGGCTCCGCATAACCCTCAAGGACCGGTAAGTACAGCGGCATCTATTGAATTAGGTTTTGCGACGCCTTCTTATATTATTTGTGAAAGTGTTCACAAAGATGTAGAATGGAGACAGGATGTTGTTTCGGAAGGATTCACTGTTCAGGAGAAGGGAAGAATTGTTCTACCAAATAATAAACCAGGACTTGGGATTGAGATAAATGAAGAGGAAGTGAAGAAACACCCTTTTCAACAAGAGGTATTGCAACGAACCTTTTATAAAGACGGAAGTGTAGGCGATTGGTAAATCTAATGCTGAAAGAAGATGAGTGAATTTAAAAATAAAACCGTCGTTATTACCGGTGCAATCGGTGATATAGGTGCTGCCATGGCATCCTTGTTCCTAGAACAGGGTGGTCAGGTCTGCATTTCAGACATCTTTGCTAAAGAAGAAGCCCATAAGCAACAACCCGAATTATTGAAACATCCGAATCTGCATTACACTAGGGTAGACGTCAGAGATTATGCTGCGGTTTCGAGCTGGCTGGAGGATTGTAAGCTTCGTTATGGATCAATTGATATCTGTGTTGCCAACGCGTCTAAAGTAACCGTAAAAGACTTAACAAGTATATCTGCGGCAGAATGGATGGATGAGATTAATGTCAACTTGAATGGGTCTTTTCATGTGGCAAATTCGTGTGCTAAACTATTTCAAGAAAATCAGATTGCAGGATCCATTGTCTTTATAGGAAGTTGGGCCGCGCATGCTGTTCATTCCAATTTACCAGCATATACCGTGTCGAAGGCTGCCGTTCGAATGCTTTGTCAGACGATGGCTTTAACTTACGCACCGTTTGGGATTCGTGTAAATGAGATCGCTCCGGGATTTGTTAACGCTGGCTTGAGCAAACAGGTTTGGCAGAAAGAACCTGAAGCGCAGGAGAAAGCGAAGGGTGTCGTCCCTTTAAATGGGATTTTAGAAAGCAGTGAGGTTGCTCAGCAGGTATTATGGGTTTGCTCTTCAGCAAATAGGTTACTCACAGGCGCCAGTATCGTTATTGATGGTGGAATTTCATTAGTTCGCCCATAATCGATTGGAATTAGGTGCAATTACCTGTTTTTTTTGTATAAACTACTATAAAACGCAGACGCGTTCAAGTCGAATGAATGAGAAAACGCATATGGAACAAATCCATATGCGTTTTTTTATTTAAATAAACGCCCTATGGGGAAAGATAAGGGTAATAAAAATTCTTTATGAAGATGACGGGAAATTTTTAGGCAAATTGTTAGCATATTTAGACCCGCATGCTCACTTTTTTGGTTTATTTTAAAAATTCTTATCTTGCGGGGTCACTAAGCGAAAGATGCCTTTTATACCTTTAACTACCTTTGAACAGGATCGTATTGCGCAACATCGGGATGAGATGGTTTTTAAATCTTATTTCCTCAGAAACTATAAGTTTCTAGAGCGATACGCATTTGGTTTATTAAGAGATAAAAGCATGGCACAGGATGTTACCTCTGAAGCGATGTGGAAGATGTGGCATTTAGGCGCTGACTTATTACATCTCAGTTCCGTTGAGGCGTATCTACTTCGTATTGTTAAGAACCGCTGTCTTAATTTGTTACGATTGAATCAACCTGTTTATGTCGTACCAGAAGATCTTCCTGAGATTGTCGCGAATACACTTGATCCAGAAACGATAATTATTCAACAAGAAGGATTAACGGAGATTGAGCAGGCGATTGCCGACCTACCCGAAAAAACGAAGCAAGCTTTTTTACTCGTTAAAGAACAAAGGTATTCCTATCAAGAGGCTGCGGTTATCATGCAGATCTCTAAAAATACGATTGACCGCCATATTCAAATTGCGCTCCGCAAGATTTGGCAATCTATAAAAAAATAGAATATTCTTTTTGCTGATATTCAGTTGCTTATATTTTTTATTGAGTAGAATGTCAATTTGCATTGGTGATTTCGTATCCAATAGGTGTCTCCATTATTGAAGACCAAAAATATGAATCATACAGAGGAAGAATTTCTAACCTTATTGAATCTCGCCTTAGCGAATGAGCTAACTGTTGAGCAAGAAATTCGGCTGCAGCTTTTGCTTGAGCAAGATCCGCAGCGTATGCAACTCTACGGTTTTCTAAAATTATCGGAAGATGGGGAGCGTGAAAGACTAGAGATAGAGGTGCTCTATGAAAAATCTAGACCAAATGATCTTCCGGAATTACGCCCTTCGAAAATTCTACCTGTTCCGCCTCGAAGACCATTCCCGTGGAAAACGGCGCTTAAGATTGCTGCCGCAATACTTCTTATCTTCTCTTTCATCATCTTATTGAGACAACAGAATACAACAATTCGCGGGAATTGGATGGAGTTAAGTTCCGAAAAAGGTGAACGCAAATACTTTAAGCTTATTGATGGTACCGAAGTTTGGTTAAATAGCGATAGTAAGCTTTTGCTTAAACCGGGGTATGGAAAAGAACACCGAGAGATGCGGTTATTGGGTGAAGGTTATTTTTCTGTTGCCAAAAATAAGGCGCTTCCTATGAAAGTGAGCGTAAGAGATGTTGATGTGAATGTGATAGGGACTGTCTTTAATTTAAGAGCTTATCCAGAACAAGGGCAAATTGTTACTTCGTTGATTGAAGGAAAGGTGAAGCTTACCTTGAATGAAACGAAAGGTAGAAAAGACTTCGTGATGAAGCCTGGCGATCGTGTGGAGATCGAACGGAAGGAAATCAACGGTGAAATTAGTCTAGCTGTTGCGGACAGCATTGCTATCCAGCATACGGTAGCATTCCGTGCAGTAGAGAAAAAAGATAATAAAGCGCTGGATGCACTTTGGACAGAAAACAAGCTTGTTTTTAAAGCTGATCGCCTGCCTGTTGTGGTCAAGCGATTGGAGCGTTGGTACAATGTCCCCATTGTCATTGAAAATAACCTACTGAAAGAGCAAGCATTCACCGGAGTTTTTGAAGAACCAACCTGCCAACAAGTATTGTCTTTACTACAGAAAACAAACAAAAACCTGAATTATATGATGAAAGGAGATACGATTATTATTAAGTAGCTATACGATTAAAAAAGGGTATTCCTGTAGAACAGGAATACCCAAAGGATTTAACCATGAGCATCTCGCCCTAGGAAAGTTGGATGCTCAATCTGATTATTTAAAAACTAAATTTATGAAAAAAAAACCACATGAAATAAGTCGTGTGCCTATTCCTTATTATGTTAAGCGGATCTTAATGGTCAAATTTATCGTGATTTTTATAATGGCTTTTGCTGCGCATAGCATGGCTAGTGAAAGCAATGCACAGAACAAAGTTTCCATGCAGTTTCGGGACGTCAAACTGAAGAATCTGCTAAACTCTATTGAAGAGCAGACCAAAGTTTCGTTTATATACAACGACAATGCAATTCGTAATATTAGTATTGCTAATGTGCAAGTTGAGAAGCAGGATTGGAGGGAATTATTACGTCCAATTCTAAAAGCACAGAACTTTCAAATGACGCAGGTTGGGGTCAATCGCGTCTTAATCGAGCGTAGTGACAAACAGTCTAGTGTCGCTTCGGGAACAGTGAAAGATCAGCATGGCAATGCTTTGGTGGCTGTCTCGGTGAAGCAAAAAGGGACACAACGATCCACGAGCACGAACAGCGATGGGCAATTCTCCTTAGAGCTTGAAGGCAGTAATCCAGTCTTAATATTTAGTTACGTTAGCTTCCTGAGTCAAGAAATTCCTTTTAATGGGCAGGCATTGCAAGTTGTCCTTTCGGAGGATCTAGCGCAGTTGGAAGAGGTTATTGTTGTGGGTTATGGTACGCAAAAGCGCGTTAATCTAACCGGTTCGGTTGCTACCATATCTGGAGATCAAATAGCAAATCGTCCGGTTGTAAATGCTACGCAAAGTTTACAAGGAACGATGCCCGGATTGAATGTTAGTGTGAACGGCGCGACTAAACCAGGACAATCCTTTAAACTGAATGTACGAGGTACAGGTAACCTAAGTGGTTCAGATCAACCCTATGTGCTCGTAGATGGAATGGAAATGTCACTTGCTGATGTCAATCCAAATGATATTGAGAATATTTCTGTACTCAAGGATGCTTCTGCAGCGGCGATTTACGGGTCACGTGCTGCCTACGGTGTTATCTTAGTGACCACGAAAAAAGGAGCAGCAGGCAGAAAACAAATTAATTTTAGTTCCAATACCGGATTTACTTCACCTGTAAATTTGCCAGATATGGTCAATTCGGTCGATTTCGCCAACTACTTCAATGCGGCAACATTTAATGCCCTTGGAACCAAGCAGTACTCAGAAGAGAAGATTGCGCTATTGCAACAATATATTGATAACCCCGGATCCGTATCTATTTTTCCGGAATTAAATAGCAATAATTATGCGAGTTGGGAGAATAGTGCCAATGGGGTAGCCAATACCGACTGGTTTAACTTCCATTATAAACCATATGCTCTTCGCCAGAATTATACGATGAATCTTAGCGGAGGTAATGAAGGGACACAATTTTATGTTTCTGGTGGAGTCTATCAAGAGGACGGTGCCTTGCGATATGCAGATATTAATTACAATCGATATAATTTCAATGTGTCTGTTAATTCTCAATTAGCAGATTTTATTAAGCTCAAAAGTAACGTAAAGTATACGCATAATCAGAACCAATCGCCATTAGCAGGATATGAGGATTTGTTTTTTCATAACCTAGCTCGTATGAGACCAAATGTATCGCCATATGATTTCTACGGTAATTTTACAGAGCAATCCTTTGTTCCTTATTTACAATCAGGCTCTGAAGATAAGAGTAACAACGCCGCGTTGGTTATTTTGGGTGGATTAGAAATTACTCCTGCCAAAAATTGGAAGATTTTTGCCGACTTGAACTATAGCAAACGAAATTTTGAAGGTTCAACTTTAAAAGTGCCGGCTACCATCTACGGGGTTGATGGTACTCCTATTTTAATGAATCGTTCAGAATATAATATTCCCTTGTCAGGTAGCTACGCCAGACGAATGTATGAACAGGCTTATATAACACCTAACATCTACACGAATTATAAAGTCGCTGTAGATAAACATCAGTTTGACTTAACGGCGGGTTTCCAACAAGAATACAATCAATATAAAGAATTGGGAGCTTCAGCAACTGAACTTATTAGTTTTGATCGTCCTGGAACTGATCTAGCAACAGGGACAAAGTCATCTACTGAGATCAGAAATCACTGGGCTACTAGGGGATTCTTTGCGCGTATCAACTATAATTTCAATAGTAAGTTCTTATTGGAATTAAATGGTCGTTATGATGGTTCTTCTCGTTTTGCAAGTGATCAACGTTGGGGTTTCTTCCCTTCGGTTTCTGCCGCTTATAACATCAGCGAAGAACAGATTGTTAAGAACAGCTTGCCATGGTTAAATCAACTAAAGCTTCGTGGATCTTATGGTAATCTTGGAAACCAAGCTGGAGCAAATATGTATGCTTATCTAGAGAATATGAAAATTTCCGTTCCAGGATTAGGTACTGGAGGTCGTTATTATTTCGGCGACGAACGCGAAAGCTTTATCGAAGCACCAGGAGCATTTAACCCATTAATTACTTGGGAGAAAGTTCAAAGTACCAATATTGGTCTTGATTATGCAATGCTAGAGAATAGACTGTCGGGAACATTGGAATGGTACCAACGTAATACAAAAGATATGTTAGGCCCCTCTCGCGACGTAGCAGACATGTACGGAGCGACGCCTCCGCAATCAAATAATGCCGATTTGAGAACCCGTGGGTGGGAACTTTCTGTAAAATGGAAGGACAATATCTCAGAAGATTTAAGCTATGATTTAGGTTTGATGCTTACGGATTATCGTTCTGTCGTTACACGCTATCAAAACCCTACACGTTTTAATCCAGCGGATGCGTGGTATGAAGGCAAGGTAGTTGGTGAAATCTGGGGCTTTACGGCAAATAGCCTTTTAAAGACTGCAGAGGAAGCAGCGAACTACAATTCAACTTTAAATCGCTCGTACCTTTCGGCACGCGATTGGGTAGCCGGTGATGTAAAGTACGAAGATCTGAATGGCGATGGCAAGATTGATATCGGTGCTAATCGCGTAGGTGATTCCGGAGACTATAGCATTATTGGTAATAGTAGTTCAAGATATAATTTTAGCCTATCCGGCGGTGTGAACTGGAAAAATTGGAGCCTAAGCATGCTATGGCAGGGTGTTGGAAAGCAAGAGTTCTTGCCGAGAGCATTAGATGCTTATTTCTGGGGCTCAGGATCCTTAGCGCAGGTAAATGTTTTCAGAGAGCATTTAGATTATTTCAGCGAGAGCAACCCAGATGCATATTATCCAAATCCGTATGCAGCGCCTGTTGGCGCGATCGCTTCGTATACGAATAAGACGCAGGCGCCATCAAGTCGTTATGTTCAAAATGCATCATATATCCGTTTGAAAAACTTGACGGTTCAATATACGTTCAACAAAGAATGGACTCAACGCATGAAGATTAGCCGCTTAAGTATATTTGGTACAGGCGATAACTTACTCACGTTCACAAAAGTTGCCGGAATGTTCGATCCGGAAACTTTGACTGGCGGATCAGGAACTGGTAAGCTGTATCCTTTGAGTAAAGTGTATTCATTCGGTTTAAATGTCACATTTTAATGCATTCACAATGAAAAAAATTCATTCCCTATATATTCTTCTATTAATCTTCACCTGCAGCTGTAGCGAAGATTTCTTAAATCGTCTGCCTCAGGACCAACTTTCAACAAGCGGAAGCCTTGCTTCGGTCAACGAGTTGAGACTTTATATGAATCAATTTTATGAGCAACTGCCTAATCATCCGAACTTTACAGGAGGCGAAGGCATAGCTTACGATGATGCACGGACCGATAATATGATTTTTACGACGGTCAATCCTCGTCTGAACGGACAGCTAACGATATCCAATGCAACGGAATTATCCGAATACAAACAGATTCGCGGATTAAATTTCTTCTTGAATCAGGCGAAGCAAGCAAAAGGTAATGCTGCTGAGATTAATCAATACCTAGGCGAAGCTTACTTCTTTAGAGCTTGGTTTTATTTTAACTTGGTTAAGAAATATGGTGATGTCAGCTGGGTCAATAGTCTGTTGAATGCGGAAGATGAATCGACATTTTTAGAACGCGATAGCAGATTAGTTGTTGTTGATTCGATTTTAAAGGATTTAGATCGCGCAGGGGAACTTTTGGCTGTGCAATCAAACAATAATACCATGCGTATTCACCGTGATGTTGCTTGGGCGATGAGTTCAAGAGTGGCTTTGTACGAGGGTACCTGGCAAAAATACCATCAAGCAAAGGCAACAGGTTTTGCTTCTCCGGGGATTAATGCGGAAAAAATAATTTCTTATTTAGTGCAGGCACGTGATGCTGCAAAAAAGGTAATGGATGCTGGCCGTTGGCAAATATCTTCCACAGGAAAGCCGCTGGAAGATTATAAAAACATGTTTATCAATACGGATTTACGAGGCGATAAAGAAGTTTTATTATTCCGTCGATACAATCCTGCCGAAAATATTGGACATGGTGTATCTAAATATTTGTCGACAGCTGGTGGAGATATTGGTATTACCCTAAGTCTTGTAGACGACTATTTGACCCGTGAGGGTAAGCCATTTGTTGGTTCGGAACGTGAGCAGGCACAAAAAACCTACGGGCAGGAGTTGCAACCTAGCCTTCGTGATCCTCGATTGTTTCAGACGGCTGGTGTTGCTGGGCAACCCTTACGCCCGGGTGCCGTAGTTCCAAGCTATCCGCCGATCAATCAAAGTGGATTTAACCGCAATACAACAGGTTATCCTATGTATAAGTATGTGGAATACAGCAATGTAGCGGCCACTACGGACGATGGAATGAGCGCCGCACCGGTAATTTATTTCCGATATGCGGAAGTGCTTTTGAATTATGCAGAAGCGGTCGTAGAATTGGATGGTGATGTCAACTTAGCGGTTCAAGCTTTAACGCCATTAAGAACCCGCGTCGGCATGCCGCCGGTTAACATTGAAGCGGAATACAATACCCAAGCGGATTATCCATTCCGTAATCTTTCAAAAGCTCTACAGGCCGTACGTAGAGAGCGTCGTGTGGAGATGGTGGCCGAAGGCACTCGTCTGAATGATATTATGCGTTGGGCTGCAGCGGACGTATTACTTGTCGGTAAGCGACCATTGGGAGCTCTATTTGTCGGAAGTGATTTAGCAGCGCAAAACACATCGACAGGGTTTTATGGTGATGCCTTACTCTATTTCGATACAGCACCGGCAGGAAAAAGTATCAACTTTTATTTGAATGGACAAGCTTCAGACAGTAAACGATACATCGATCCATACAAGCAGGTGATGCCGAACGGATACGGTTTTAAAGTAAACAGAGATTATTTATTACCAATTCAACAACGGATGCTGGAGTTAACAAATGGTAAATGGAAACAAAACCCTAATTGGTAAACTATGAAAAGTAAAGTTATGCAAATTCTTAATCGCAATAAATCTTTCTACCTAATTGTCTTGTTATGTATGGTTTTCTTCTCGTCCTGTGAAAAGGATCAGCATGTTAAACCACAAGTAGGGACATTTGAACTTACACATGAAATACCGGCAAGCATCCCTGCTGCAGGAGGTTCATATACCTTAACAATAGACGCGACGACAAACGCGTTCTGGATTGAAACAGCGCTCGAAGCGAATTGGGTGACCATTAGTAGGAAATACGGCTCTGCCAAAGTTACTCAGCAGGTCATTGTCGCTAAAAATAATACATCGGCCGAACGTACGGCAACAGTACTTGTTAAATCAACGAATGGCGAAAGCGTTTCGTTAGTTTTCAAACAACAAAAATAAAATACCATGAGGATATTGCTTTCATTAATCTGGGTCGTCTGTGGATTTGTTGCGCTCGGACAGCAAAAGAAACCCAACATTGTGATTATCATTTCGGATGATCATTCCTATCAAACAATAGGTGCATATGGCGCTCAAGTTGCTAAGACGCCTCAAATTGATCGATTAGCAAAAGAAGGTGCTGTATTTAGGAATGCATACGTCAATAATTCGATATGTGGTCCTTCTCGGGCCACATTATTGACAGGAAAGTACAGCCATAAAAACGGCTTTAAAGACAATGAAACTTCGGTTTTTGATTTCTCTCAAAACTTATTTGTGAAGGAATTACAGCATGTCGGTTATCATACTTCTTGGATTGGTAAAATACATCTCGGCGAAAAGCTTCAAGGTTTTGATTATTATGACATCCTCGTTGATCAGGGGCATTATTTTAATCCAGATTTTATCTCTAAGGAAGGGAAAATTCGGGAACATGGATATGTTTCTGACCTGGTTACAGATAAAGCCTTGAACTGGTTAGATACAATTAATCGCGAACAGCCATTCTGTTTAATAATCGGTCATAAAGCAACGCACAGAACCTGGATGCCGGATCCTAAAGATTTTGGAACCTATGATCAGCAGAATATACCTGTACCAGCGAGTTTCTATGATGATTATGCAACAAGGCAGGCTGCAGCGGTCCAAGAAATGTCAATTGACAAGGATATGCGTATGGGCTATGATCTAAAGATGTTCAATTCGGTGGAGGAAATGATGGCTGATGGTAACTTTAAACGGATGGACGCAGCGCAAAAAGAAGCTTACATAAAATACTATCGCCCTATTTTCGAACAATTTAATGAGCTTAATCTGAAAGGTAAGGCACTCGCAGAGTGGAAGCATCGACGTTATATGATTGACTACTTAAATACCGCGCAATCTATGGATCGTAATATTGGGCGTGTATTAGACTATCTACAACAAGAAAAGTTAGAAGAGAATACAATCGTAATTTACCTGTCTGATCAAGGGTTTTATATGGGCGAGCATGGCTGGTTTGATAAGCGATTTATGTATGAAGAATCGTTTAGAACGCCAATGATTATGAGAAAGCCCGGACTAATCCCTGCGGATTCCAAGATTGAAGCAAATGTTGTAAATGCAGATATCGCTCCAACGCTATTGGAGCTTGCAGGAATTAATAAACCTGATGATATGCAGGGGAAGTCATTTCTGTCGGTATTAAATCATACGGAAAAGAAACATAGAGATGATGTGTATTATCACTATTTTGAAAATGGCGAGCATGCAGTTTCACCACATTTCGGGGTTAAATCTGGACGATATAAATTAATTCGATTTTACAAACGTGTAGAGGCCTGGGAGCTATTCGATATGGAAAAAGATCCGAACGAATTGAAAAACTTGGCTTCGGACCCTTCCTATCATAAGGTCTTAAGGAAAATGAAGAAGAGATTGCTTAAACAAATAAAGGCCTTTGATGATCCCCAAGCGGAGGAAATATACTATCAAAAGATAAATTAAGAATCGATTTAGGCTGTTTTAATAATTAACAAATAAGCCCATAGGTTGGATAATTAATTCAATCTATGGGTTTCTTTTTTCAGTCGATTACCTTATGAATCTATCAAGAATTTTACCTTAGGTATTATTTCAGCTTTTAATGGTATTATTTATCTTGCTGAAATGAAATCTATCGCTCTTATTTTTATACTTTTCCTGTTTGGAACCAGCTGTTCCTATGCTCAAAATCTAGAATCTGCATTGCTCTATTACGGGCAGACGAAATTCACAAATAGCAAATTTGGTATTTATCATGAGCTCCAGCTTCGTGATTTTCAATTTGGAGGGGATCATAACCAAACCCTGATTCGAGTAGGCGGCCAATACCAAATTACGCCAAACTTAACCGCGACGCTTGGCTATGGTTTCATCTATTCCGAGTTGAAGGGAACGCCTAATAATCCGTTCAACGAGCATCGGATCTTTCAAGATCTTGTATGGACGCATAATTTACAGTCTACTCGTATCCGGCATCGTTTGCGTCTTGAAGAACGTTTTATCGACGATCGAGACGCGTATGGACGTGCGAGATACTGTCTATTTGCGGATATTCCGCTCAGTGAAAAGAAATTTTCTGCCGGAGGAACTTATATTGCACTTTACGAAGAGGTATTTATCAATGCATTTCAACCCGAACCCCTCAAAACATTTGATCGAAATCGAGTATATGCTGGAGTGGGCTATAAAGTGAAAGATAATTTAGGAATACAAGTCGGTAGTATGTTACAACACGTAGGCTCAAACAAAGGAACCTTTCAAATGCAACTATCGATACATCATGTGATCAATGTGAAATAATTCAAGATATTGATTAAAACGAGAGGCGCACATCATTGTGCGCCTCTCATTTTTAGGGGCTAGTCGAAAGATTAAAATTATTATTACTCATAAACTTCATTGGTTTGAGCAAGTCGTTGGGAACCTACATTGGCTGGACATGCAATATCATCTGTGGCATCGTAAATCAACGGTTTACCAGCCTTCTTTTCTATTGCTTCTGCAGGAACGTAGATTTGTGTTTTCGTGCGGCTATAGCCGCTGGGAAAATAGCGAATATAGTAGCCATCTGGATGATAGGTCCAAATTCCACTCGGTGTATCTTCTCTTTTCGGAGCCATTCCCGCTAAAATCGCATACTGCTCAAACTCGGCATACGAGTAATTGCCAGAAGCAACCAATCCTCTAATTTTGTTTTCAGCTTCAAAAACGACTTGCAGTTCTTTCGGAAGTTTATCTTTTGCCTGTTGAACGACATCGAATGGCAGAATGCCCAAAGCTCCGCCCTCGAGTTGTAACAATTGCTGCGGTGTTAATAATTGCAAAGCGGTGACCTTGACAGGGCCTGAATAATCGCTGAATTTCGTGCGGGCAATGATCGTCCACAATAGCATCTGAATGTCGGTTTGCTTAACCTCAGGGTGTTCCTCTGCGCTCTTGAGAATAGCCGTTACGATTTCTCTTTTCTTTCCTAAGGTCGGCGCATACATATAGCCATCACCAGATGAAGGTGCGTAAGTTCCGGCCTTCAAACAATAGCTTTTATTATCAATTTCATAATGCCCTGCGGCTAATATAAATCCACCTGTTGTGTTTTTTGGCAATGATGTCAAGGCTGTGAACATTGCGTCTGCTTGAAAATCAGGCATCTGCTGACCATCGCGGTTCACATCGTCAAAATTAGTGCTGATGGCTTCTGGTTCTTTAAATATTTTATCGAGACCAATTATTTTAGCGCCCTTTGCACCGGTCGCCTTAGCCGCTTTGTCTAACAAGCCTCCAAATTGAGCTTGACTTGTTCCCGGAAGGAAGATAAAAAACAAGAGGAATGCGAATAAATAAGGTAGTTGATTTGTTTTCATAGGTGTTTTTGTTTTCCTTTTCGTAATCTTTATATCCAAATATAAATCATTTAAACGAATGATTTACATGATAATATAATAATGCGGGCCACCAAGCTATTTGAAACTATAGGCAAAAAAAAAAGGGACCTAAGGTCCCTTTCTTATATCATCTCAGTGTCGATTAAAATCTCTCGAATTGACTGAAAAAGAAATTACCTTCGATCTCCGCATTTTCATCAGAATCGGATCCGTGAACTGCATTCGCGTCGATAGATTTTGCGTATTTACTACGAATTGTGCCTTCTGCTGCTTTTGCAGGATCAGTAGCACCGATTAAAGTACGGAAGTCTTCAACAGCGTTTTCTTTTTCTAGGATGGCAGCAACAATAGGACCTGAAGTCATGAAGCTTACTAAATCACCATAGAAAGGACGTTCTTTATGTACCGCGTAGAAGTTACCTGCAGAAGTTTCTGTCAAGTGGATGTATTTCATCGCTACGATTTTGAAACCGGCAGCAATAATGTCATTTAAGATAGCACCAATGTGACCATTTGCAACTGCATCTGGTTTAATCATTGTGAATGTTCTGTTTGTAGCCATTTTACTCTAAGAATTTTTTGCAAAGTTACGTTTTCAAATGGATAAATTATTAGTAATGCAACTAAAAAAAACTTCATTTTGTTTTGAAATATTGTGGGGAAAAGTGAAAAAGCCGGAGAAAGTCGATTTGAACCTTTTTCAGGAGCTGAAAAAGGATGGAGACTTAGGCCGCTTAGATCCAGTGCTTTAACGAGGTGTTCGGATTTCGAAGCCCATTTTGACCGTTTTTGGCAAGTTATTTGTTTAAACAGCGGAAACTTTGACTCACAAAGTTTGAAATATCACAAACATCAAAATTACTATGAAAAAAATCGTTTTGCCTATTTTAATGGCATTTGGAATTCTTATCGCTTCTACTGGGGTACAAGCACAGACTCCTTATCGGACCGCATTAGGATTAGGCATTGATGCCGGCGATGGACAAACTTTATTTGGCCCGCAAATTAAACACAGCTTTGGTGGCTTCAATGCAGGTAATGCGCAAGTATTATTTGGCGACAACATTACCGTATTGGGTGTAGACTATTCCTATAATCAACGTATCTCTGGTGCGCGTGGACTTTCATGGTATGTAGGTATCGGTCCGCAATTATCCTTTATTGATCATGGAAAATGGGATAGAGATTGGTATGATGACGATGATCATTGGGATGATGATTCCCATGTTGATGTTGCAATTCGTCCAGCGGTAGGATTGGAGTTCAGAATTCCTTCTACGCCACTAGCGATGCATTTTGACTGGAAACCATGGTGGAATCTTTCGCATAGTTCACATTTTGAGCCCGGTAGATTCTCTCTAGGATTTAAATTTGTATTGAAATAGCGTATTTATTTATGTTTCAAAATATTGTTTAGTACTCGCTAAACCTTAACTTTGTAGCATGGCAAAGAACTTGCAAGTAACTATAGATAAAGATTCTGGATTTTGTTTCGGGGTCGTTTATGCCATTGATATGGCTGAGGAGATTCTGGATGAAGAGGGATATCTTTATTGCTTGGGAGATATTGTGCATAATGATGAGGAAGTCGCTCGGCTAAAAGCCAAGGGACTTCGCATTATTGCACACGATGATTTGCAAACACTCCAAAATGAAAAGGTGCTTATCCGTGCTCACGGCGAGGCTCCTGAAACGTATCGCATTGCCTTAGAAAACAATATCACGCTGATCGACGCTTCTTGTCCGGTCGTGTTAAAGCTCCAAAACCGTATTAAGACTTCACATGACGACGACGAAAAGATTCTTATTTTCGGAAAACACGGGCATGCGGAAGTGATTGGTTTGCAAGGGCAGACCAATAATGAAGCCATTGTCTTTCAGGATATCGATGAATTAGATGCGGTGGAATTACCCGCAAAATTCACGCTATACAGTCAAACCACTAAATCTGTAGATCGTTTTTATCAAATTAAGGACGAGTTATTAAGACGAGGTTATGAGGTTAAGGCAAATGATACGATCTGTCGTCAGGTTTCCAACCGTTACGAAGATCTAGGTAACTTTGCGAGACAATACGATAAGATCATATTTGTATCAGGCAAGAAATCCTCCAACGGGAAAGTATTATTCGAAGTCTGTAAGCAAGTTAACCCGGAAACTCATTTTATCTCAGACCCGGCGGAAATAGATAGCAGTTTATTTGCTGACAATGATACGGTTGGAATCTGTGGAGCTACATCGACTCCGATGTGGTTAATGAAAAAAGTGAAAGAGACCATCGAGTCTTATTAATCGTCATCTTATTTTAAAATTCTATAGCAGAGCCTCTTTTGCTATAATTAATATTTATTTTTGCTCTACATATGAGGAATAAAGCTAAAAAGGGGGTGCTGTTAGTGCAATTGGGGACGCCTGACTCGCCTGCTAAAAGTGATGTTAAACGTTATTTAACACAGTTTTTGATGGATCCGCGTGTAATGGATATTCCCTATATTTCTAGATCACTATTAGTAAAAGGTATCATTGTGCCCAAGCGCTCCGGTAACTCCGCAGCAACTTATGCAAGTATTTGGGATGATGAAGCAGGCTCGCCCTTAATGACCTACAGCTTGTATCAGCAAAAAAAATTACAAGAAGTTCTTGGGGATGACTATCATGTCGAGTTGGCTATGAGGTATCAAAATCCGTCGATTGAGAAGGCCTTATCGAAAATGGAGGGGATGCTATTAGAGTCATTGACCGTCATTCCATTATTTCCGCAATATGCTTCCGCAACAACTGGCTCTGTTATTGATAAGGTAATGGAGATTATGCGTACTTGGCAGTTCATACCGAAAATTAACTTCATCAGCAGTTATTACGATGATCCGCTGATGATTGAAGTCATTGCGGAGCACGCTTTGAGGCATGATTTAGCGTCTTATGATCATTTTCTGTTCAGCTATCATGGTCTTCCTGTAAGGCAATTGGGAAAAGTACATGCCGATGCTGAGGTTAAATGTCCTGATTTTGGATGTGATCAGTGTAGAACGGATGCGAATCCCTATTGCTATCTATCACATTGTTACGCAACAACGAAAGCAATCACAGAGAAGTTAAACCTTCCTAAAGATAAATTTACGGTTTGCTTTCAATCCCGTTTAGGTAAAACTCCTTGGATCCAACCTTATACTTCTGATACCCTTCATAAGCTAGCAGAAAGCGGCGCTAAACGTATATTGGTATTTAGTCCGGCTTTTGTTGCGGACTGTATTGAGACCATTGATGAAATTCAAGTGGAGTACGCAAATGAGTTTAAAGAATTGGGAGGGGAAGAAGTGCATATGGTAGAAAGTTTAAATCGGAATCCGAAATGGATTGAAGCGCTTCGCAGAATGGTTATAGCAAACAACAATTAAGCATGTTACAGTTAAATACAGTACTATTATTTATTCTAGACTTCTATATATTCTTTGCACTTCGTGCGACGAATATCAAGTTTGTCAAGACGAAATGGTTCACCTATTTGTGGTGGGGATATTCTATCGCATTACTAATAGGACTGTATATATCTTTCCAGTACAGCATACCCTTAATGTATCGTTCGATCATCCTAGTCGCTTTTTTCATGACTGCAGTTAGCAAATTTATTTTTGCAGCAGTATTGATTATTGATGATATTCGAAGAGGAGGGGTATGGCTTTCACGCTTGTTTAGCGCCACCAAAAAAACACACATCGAAGAGAATTTTGAAGAATTAGAGAAACCACTTCCGGAGGTGCCTAAAAATGGGATTTCCAGATCTGAGTTTTTAATGAAATCAGGAATCCTGGTCGCGGCATTGCCGATGCTACCCTTGGCCTGGGGCGTAATCTCGACCGCGTACGATTATAGAATACGTCGTCAACGACTCGTCTTACCAAATCTTCCAAAGGCCTTTCACGGCTTAAAACTCGCCCAGATTTCTGATGTTCACTCCGGTTCATTTTATAACAAAAAAGCAGTCTTAGGTGGAATTGAAATGCTATTAGGTGAGAAGCCTGATATGATTTTCTTTACCGGTGATTTAGTGAATAATGTCGCCTCAGAGATGAGAGACTATCAAGATATTTTCTCTAAACTTCATGCCGATTTAGGGGTTTACTCGACCTTAGGAAATCACGACTACGGCGATTATTATTATGGCAAGGAAGATTCTGCAGCTAAACGTAAAAACCTTCAAGACGTAATCGACACCCATAAGGTCATGGGATGGGATTTACTGATGGACGAAAATAGAACGCTTAAAATGGGTGCTGATGAGTTATCCATTGTCGGTGTTCAGAATTGGGGTACCGGACGTTTTCCGAAGAAAGGTGATTTAAAGAAAGCCTTGATGGGAACTGAAGATAAACCCGTAAAATTATTATTATCACACGATCCTTCACACTGGCGTGCAGAAGTATTGAATACTGATGTAGACGCGATGTTCGCGGGACATACCCATGGTATGCAATTTGGTGTTCGGGGCGAAAATTTCCAATGGTCGCCAGCGAAATACATTTACAAAGAGTGGGCGGGGCTTTATTCCGAAGGAAAAAGTCAATTATACGTCAACACAGGATATGGATTCCTAGGATATCCTGGCCGTGTGGGCATTGCTCCAGAAATAACCGTCTTTGAATTGGTAACTGCTTAAGGTTGACGATTAATTAAGCTCAACAGTCCTAACCTTTATTCCTTTGATATTCCGATAACAACTTCAGTTGCTAACGTTGTCAATTCGCTATAGTCGAATGCTAATATCAGTTTTCTTCTCGTCCTGACTTACAACAGTAATAATTCCGATTAGATTTTTTTTAACAGATTTTCTGGAACAGTTTAGCTGTTAGTGACTATCTTCAAGTATGCCTTTTTGCTGCTTTTCCTTCCCAATGTTCAGCCCATCAATGGCGGATTTGAAAGGGATTTGAAAGGGAAGTGAAAGGGGTTTGAAAGGGAAGTAGAGTTTAATAAGTCGCTGCAAGAATGACACGAAGGAATTGGTAGAAATTAATTCTTATGCTTTGTTGTTTTTGAGGAAAATATGGAGGATCATTGAGAAGAAAACGAGCTCATCAAATACGTTTGGGGAGTGCATTCTTGAGCTCGTTTTTATAGGTTATGCTTTTAAATCGTCATGATCAAAGCCGTGTTCCTTGAGGACGTCGGCAGGAACTCCGGTCCATACTCCCGGGCGATTCCCCACGTAACCCAAGTCTTTTATTCCCATTTCGGTCGTAAAGAAGCCTGAGGTTGTAAAGTTTCTCATCAAAGAGAAGAACGCAACCCCCTGCATCATCTCAGGTTTCGCTTTCTCAGGATAGGCGATTTCATCGACTAATGCTAGTTGTTCTTCTTTTTTACATTTAATAAATGGGTTTTTGTATTTTTTTTGCGATTGGAGGTCAAGCCAACGAAGCCCGCCTCGCATAGGAACTTGGTTACTTGGAATATCCTTAACCATAAACTCTATAAAAGCTGGAACACCAGCTTCAGATGCGCTCCCAGAAACTTCATCTTTCGGAATAATGATATCAGCAAGGACGGTTATGGTCGCCATTTCATGTTCCGTAAAGAAAGTTTCGCTAAGAAGCTCTTGCGTTCGTTCGTACTCAAAGTCCTGAACGCCAGGAAGCTTGTCGCCTTTCCCAGCCACATCTTTCTGGACCTTTGTTTTATCGTCTTTACAAGCACCGGCAATTACGCTAGAACCGGCAGCAATAAGCCCTAGGGCTTTTAGTGAGTCTCTTCTATTCATCGCTAAATTAGCTGTTAAGTTTTTTCTTTTCTTCTAAAATATACTCGGCTGTCCGCATAGAAAGGGCAAGAATGGTCCAGGTTAGATTCTTATCCCCCTGTTGTACAAAGGGTCCTGCGTCAACAACGTAAAGGTTTTTACAATCATGTGCTTGTCCCCAGCGGTTTAAAACGGATTTCTTAGGATCATCGCCCATACGTGTCGTGCCACCTTCATGAATAATCATCCCCGGAGCTTCTAGGCCATATAGTGTTTCTGGGCCTTGAATTGGTGAAGTAATGATGGCACCCATTTCATGCATAATCGATTGAAAAGTGTCCTGCATGTGCTTCGCTTGCGCGATTTCCTCGTCAGCCCATTTGTAGTGGAAGCGGAGCACAGGGATCCCAAACTTATCTACTTTTGATGGATCAATTTCACAGTAATTATCCTTGCGAGCTAATGCCGTTCCACGACCAGCCATGCCCACTGAGGCGCCATAAAAACGGCGGACATCTTGTTTTAGCGAAGCTCCGTAACCTCCAGCAGCCTTCACTTGTCCATCTGGACCCGGCACTTTACCATTAATGCTTGGGATGCCATGGAAGGAACCGTAGGCTGGCATGCCCATTCCTCCCCAATACTCGATATGATAGCCTCTCGGGAAATTGAGTTTGCTGTGATCGCCCCACCAAGGTGAATAGATATGTACACTCCCTGTACCGTCCTCGTTGTATCGTTTTCGATCCATCAAGCTAGGTATAAATCCCGACAAACTAGCGCCAGTCGAGTCATGCAAGTACCGTCCAACCAAACCACTACTGTTCCCTAGGCCAGCGGGATGGGCGGCGGATTTTGAATTCAACATCAGGCGAGCTGATTCGCAAGCACTGGCACCTAAAATTACCGTTTTGCCTTTTGCTGTGTATTCTTGAAGATCTTTTGTATTTACATAAGATACGCCTGTCGCAATACCTTCGTCATTGGTAAGGACCTCGCGAACCATTGCATGATCGATCACTTTAAGATTTCCAGTTTTCATTGCCGGAATCACGAGGCAAGAGGAAGAGGAGAAATCTCCATATACTTTACAAGAACGACCGCATTGTCCACAATAAAAACAGGTGCCTCGGCCTTTTATTTCTGGTGAAGCCTCCGTTAATACTGCTCCGCGACCCGCAATAACAGGAACGCCTGCTTTTCGCGCTGATTTCGCAATATAAAGCTCGTGGAGTCTTGGCTTCGGTGGTTTCATAAAGATCCCGTCCGGCTCATTACGTATTCCTTCTACTGTACCATAAATACCGATCATACGGTCGACGCGATCATAGAATGGTTTCACCTCTTCATAGCTAATCGGCCAGGGATCTGTAATGCCGTCAGTGGGTTTAAAATCATCCGGTCCCATCCGTAAGGAAATGCGCCCCCAGTGATTCGTCCGACCGCCTAGCATGCGCGCACGAAACCATTCAAATTCCGTTCCATCAACTTTGCTGTAAGGTTCCCCATCAAGCTGCCAGCCGCCGTAAGCCGCGTCAAAGTCGCCAAATGGACGGGTGGTGGAAGCCCCCCGTCGCGGAGATTCCCATGGCCAACGCATTTGTAAAGCATCTTTTGCAGGATCAAAAAAGGGACCTGCCTCTAACATCAAGACTTTCAGTCCTGCGTTTGCCAAAATATATCCTGCCATGCCTCCTCCGGCTCCCGAGCCCACCACGATAGCATCATAAACTTCTGGATTTTCTTTAATTTGAAAAGCACTCATTCGATTAAGGATGTAGATGAAATAAGGTTTAACGAACTAGCAATTCCTTTGCTAACTCTATTTAGTTGAGTTGAATATAGGAAATTTTCCTTAAACTCAATTCGTTAGAGAGCAAGTAAATTATCGAAATGTTATTTCTTTATCCATTCGTGAAACAGCAACAGTAGCCAAGCATAGTGTTGTAAAGCTTGTTTGATGGTTTTTATCGCTGTTGTAATATAGTTTTCTACCGTTCGAGTTGAAATGCCCATTTCTTGGGAAATCTCTTGAATGCTTTTATGTTGGAAGCGACTCAGGTAAAAGGCTTGTTTGCACTTTGGTGCGAGATTTTCCATCGTCAGGGAAATGATGCTGTGCAAATCGTTTAAATCTGCGAGTTCACTGGTTTGGTTCCAGCTATGTTGGGCGAGAAATAGATGGAAGTGATCCGCATATTTTTGGCGTACTTTTTCGGATCTAATGTAGGAAAGCACCGCATATTTGGCCGAAGCGAAAAGATAATTCCTTAAACTGCCTTCAATATTGATTGTTTCGCGGCGATTCCAAAGACTAGTTAGAATTTCTTGCAGAATATCTTCGCTGACTTGCTTATTTTTGACAAATCTATTGATGAATAACAGAAGTTCTTGAGCGAATTGGTCATAGATTTGACCAAATACCTCTTTGTTGCCATTTTTTATGGCTTCCATTAAGAAATGGTCTGTTGAGCTGTGTGTATTCCGCTGATTTTTCATTGTTCAAGATGAACTGTTCAAACTTAAATATTTTTTTTCATTTGAGCCTATGTGTTTGCTAGAGTTTAGGAGACTTGTTTATAAATAGGCCTTCTAAAATTGAATTAAATGAGTCATAATCGCTTTTTAAAAGCAATCAAAAACTATCAAGAGAATCAATCAACGGATTCAGAGCGCTTATTGATCGATCAATGGCTGGATCAAGTTTCTGATGAAGACAAGTCCGAGCCTATGAGCTGGACTGAAGCGGAGATTAGCAGTCTAAAAGCGAGAATTCTTGATGACTTACCTGAACACAAGAGCAAGGTACGGACTATGACTGCTAGGAAACGCTGGATCGCGCTCGTCGTTGCTGCCGCTGTGCTTTTGTTTTTTGGGCTATTTCTATTCCTGAGGGAAACCTGGTCTGTTAAGCAGCAGCCAACGCTTATCGCTGCTGACCATATATTGCCGGTTGAAAAACGGGCGACTATCACCTTGGATAACGGAGAAGTGGTCGAGCTTCACGAAGGAACTTCGACTTTAAGCATGAATAACGACCGAATTTCTACACAGCAGGGAGTGAGCTTATGGGAGGACGAAAAAGGGGTCCAACAGGTTCGTAAGGTGCTTATCCGGACGCCAAAAGGTGCCCAATTACATATTGCGCTCGCGGATGGTACGCAAGTGCACATGAACGCTGAATCGAGTTTACAGTATCCTTTGCGGTTTTCAGAGGGGGAACGGAGGGTTGTATTAGATGGAGAAGCCTATTTTGATGTGGCCCATCAATTTATAAAAGACAAGGATGGGAATCGGAAAAGAAAACCTTTCATAGTCGAATCGACCAATCAAACGATCGAAGTGCTCGGTACTCAGTTTAATGTTAAGGCCTATGGGACAGAGGAGTATGTTAAAACCAACCTAATCAGTGGCTTAATTAATCTAAAGTTTGAGCGAGGTCAATCGACTTTGCTTCAGCCGAACCAACAGTCCATCCTAGCCAGATCAACGGCTACGGTGCGTGTAACTCGAGCCGATCCAGAATCGAGCATCAGTTGGAGGAATAATATTTTTGCATTTCATAATGCGGGTTTGAAAGAGATTCTAAGCGAAATCGAACGGTGGTACGATGTTCGGGTCGATATTGACCAATGGCCAAGTGATCGCTTTTATGGAGAGGTAAAGCGCGATGAGCCTTTATCGAATGTATTAGAACTAATCGAATCGAGTAGTAAGCTTCGATTTAAAATTGTTCAAGTAAACAACGAAAGGAGGCTGCTCTTGAAATAATTCTACCGCTAATAATCGAGTTGATTAGCCTAAGCTAAACCAAGTATTACAACAAAACCAAATCAATATTTTTATTAATCTACCTGGATTTATGAACCCAATAAATTACAATGAATCCGGAAAGGGAGGTCACCCTCTTGGTGACGTTTCAATTCGGAGAAGATGGCGATCAATGCCCTCGCATCGACTGAATAAGATCATATATGTTATTTTTTTCGGTCTACTTCTAACAGCTCCTAATTTGCTATTGGCGCAGAAAATAAATATCAATGCGCGCGGATCGTCTTTAGAGCAAGTGCTGAAAGACATCAGAAAGCAAACGGGCTATAATTTCTTCCTTAATGCTGAAATGGTTGAACAAGCAAAGCCGATTCATGTTCAAATTAAAAATAAAGGACTAGAAGAAGGCTTGGTAGAGATTTTCAAGAATCAACCTTTCTATTTCCGACTGAAAGATAATACGATCATTATTTTTCCAAAATCGGAAGGCGATACTAATCCTCGTGGAAATGGGGCTCAGAAGCAAGACAATCGCCAGCGCGGTCGTGTGGTTTCTGCTCAAGGAAGTCCGCTCGCTGGGGTAACTGTTAAAACAGCGAACTCACAAGTTTCTGTGAAAACAGATGAAAATGGGACTTTCATTATTCCTATCGACGAAAAGGATGATAAATTGTATGTGTCTTTCGTAGGAATGGAGACGCAAGCGGTTAGCATCAAAAGCGGTATTGCACTAAACGTTGTTTTACAAAACCAAGTGAACGCCGTAGAAGATGTCGTAGTGACCGGTTTATTTAACAAAAGTAAATCAACTTTTACGGGATCTGCAAATAGCTTTACCGGAGAGCAATTAAAAGCTTTAGCGCCGACCAACGTGATTGAAGCATTAACGATGCTTACGCCCGGTTTGATTAAAGTCGAGTCGAACTCGTCGGGTTCTAATCCGAATAGAGTACCGGATATCTTATTGCGAGGCGTGACATCATTTACGAATAATGACCAAAGCGTCAATCAACCGCTTATCGTTCGTGATGGAACCATCGTTTCGTTACAGGATTTATACGATATGAATATCAACGAAATAGCATCAATCACTGTTTTAAAGGATGCTTCTGCGGCCGCGCTTTATGGTGCTAAAGCGGCAAACGGTGTAATTGTAATCGAAAGAAATCGAATTGCAGAAGGGAAAATTAGGATATCCTATAATCTAACAGGTAGCGTTCAATTTCCAGACTTTTCAGATTACAATGTGTTAGATGCTTCACAGAAGTTGGAATTCGAGCGCTTGGCGGGGCTGTATACGTCGGCCGATATTACGCAGCAGTATTCATTAGATTCCCTTTACAACGTTAAATTCAAAGATATTAGTCGTGGTGTGAATACGGACTGGTTAGCTCAACCTTCTCGAGTGGGCTATACACAAGATCATTCATTGCGTTTAGCCGGCGGAAGTACTGGAACCCGTTATGAATTGAACACCCGATTTGCACAAGTAAACGGCGTAATGAAAGGGGATTTTAGAAAGCGTTATGGCTTAGGTTTCGTCTTAGAACATTACGCGCCTAAAGGTTTTTCCTTCACCAATAGAACAACCCTAAATCAAGTCGACAGTAGGAACTCGCCTTACGGAGCCTTTTCGAGCTATACGCAAGCCAATCCCTACGATCGTATCTACGATCAGTATGGGGAATTAAATAAGGTTTTATCCTGGGGACATAGCAATCCGCTATATGAAGCGAACATTGGGTCTTATGATAAAAGCAAACAGCAAATTTTCAGTAATGATTTTGACGCTCGATGGAACATCAATAAAGAATTTCGTTGGACAACGCATTGGAATATAACATTGAATAGCAATGAGCGCGAATTGTTTACTTCTCCGCTTTCGGCAACCTACAAAGATGAGACAGATTATTCGCGTCGTGGAGCGATGACAAAAGATGGAGGAAGAGGTGTTTCTTACGCGGGTAATACAGTGTTATCTTATAATAAATTGTTTGACGACAATTTACTCGCAGCGAGTATAGGTGGAAACATTACAAAGGTAGATAACCGATCATCACTTTATCATGGGGTTGGCTTCTATGCAGACGACCTAAGTTTTATTGACTTTGCTTCGGGTTATCCGGTTTCTGGAAAGCCTTCAGGATCTCAAGATTTAAGTGCGGATTTAGGAACATTTTTAAACCTTAACTACTCGCATAAGAACCGATATTATGTAGACGGCGTTTATCAGATTTCAGGATCTTCTAAATTTGGCGCGAACAATCGTTATGGACACTTTTGGTCGACTGGTTTAGGCTGGAACATCCACAATGAGTCGTTCATGAAGGGTAAAAACATTGATTTATTAAAGGTTCGCGGTAGCGTAGGTTACACAGGTAAAGTAAACTTCCCTTCTTACCAAGCATTGACCACTTATCAATATCGAAACGATTTGGGCTACCTCAATGGTATCGGTGCTGTTCCATTGGCAATAGGCAACCCGAATCTATCCTGGGAGAGAAATATGAACTATAATGTTGGTACAGATATCAGCTTCCTGGATCGTCGTTTCAATATTATCGTGGATGCCTATTTACGGAAGACGACAGATTTGTTGATTGATAAGACCTTAGCGCCTTCAACAGGAGCGGAATCAGGAAAGGATAATCTCGGCGAAATAGAAAATAAGGGTATTGAGTTTCACGCGGATGCATTTGTCTTGCGTAACCAAAATCTGTCCGTTCAGTTGGGAACCAATCTAGTTCACAATCAAAACAAAATCTTAAAGATTTCGAATGCGTTGCAAGCGCAAAATAATAGCAATAATAATTTAGAGTCTATTGCTCCTTTACCGCAGTTTCAAGAAGGGGAATCGACTACAGCACTTAAAGTCGTACCATCAGCAGGGATTGATCCAGCTACAGGACAAGAGATTTATATCAAAAGAAATGGCGATTTAACCTTCACTTATGATCCGGCAGATAAAATTGTTATTGGCGACCAGCTACCGAAATTCTCGGGTAATTTCTTTACGAACATCCGCTATAAACAATTCTCATTTGCGGCCTATTTTAATTTCACCAATGGTGGATATGTGTACAACACCACTCGTGCAACAAAGGTGGAAGGAACTGATCCCTATTACAACGCCGATATACGAGTATTCGAGAATCGCTGGAAAACGCCAGGGGATATGGCGCAGTATAAGGATATCAAGGATACTTCGGACCCTAAACACACAAGTCGCTTTGTGGAAAGGGAAAACACCTTACAACTACAACGCTTAAATATCATGTATGATTTTAACGCAAGTTTAGCGAAAAAAATTGGGGCCAATAAAATGTCATTCGGTATCAGTATGAATGATCTGTTCCGAGCGTCCACGGTCAGAATGGAACGTGGAACAGCCTACCTATACAGCCGCGGAGTTGATTTTAACTTGAATATCTTATTTTAAACCAACCTGAATATGAAATTTACTACTGTAAATTATATAAAGAGATATTGTATTATAGCATTTACTTACATTCTCTTAATTCAAAAGTCTTGTAATAGCTTTTTGGACGTACGTCCTGTTGGTGAGTTGCCTTCAGATAAGCTACTCGAAAAACCGGAGGGATTCGAAAGTGCTTTATTTGGTGCATACGCCTCATTGCGTGCTGAAAATCTCTACGGGAAAACACTTTCTCATGAGATGATCGAAGTACTCGCTCAATATTTCGAATGCCCCCTTAACGAATATGTGGATCAAATAAAAGTATATAATTATAAACATAGTTTGTTAGAAACGGCGACCAATAACGTCTGGAAGAATATGTATACGAACATTTCCAACGTGAACAATATTCTAGAGTCGCTAGCGAAGAAAGATGAAAATAGCATGCGGTACTATAAGCTTTATAAAGGCGAGGCAATTGGTCTGCGCGCCTTTATGCATTTCGAACTGCTGCGCCTCTTCACCGAAGATATCAAACTCAATGCAAACGCTTCGGGGATACCATATGTTAAAACCTTTTCTCAACAGGCGACCCCGTTTAGCACGGCGATGGCTGTTTATGATGCGGTTATTGCTGATTTAAAAGAAGCAGAGGAGCTGCTCGCCGAGGATGAACGTTACTTTACGTCGCCTAAAGTAAACCCAAGCGACGCGTTTATAAAGGATCGGGATATCCACTTCAACCTATATGCTGTTCAGGCTATGTTAGCGCGCGTGTATTTTACAAAGGGCGATCTAGAGAACGCTGCCATGTATGCTAAGAAGGTCGTGGACTCCAAGAAGTTTAGCTTTTTAGACAAGACAGAATTAGCAGAGGCTAAGATGCGAGGCATTTTATATCCGAAAGAGTCAATTTTTGGATTATATGATGCTCAATATTTTGTAACCGTGCATGAACGCTTTTACTTAGAACAAACGCGCTTCTCTTATAATCCTAGAAAGGACATTAAGTCTATCTATGCATTCGAGGAAAAAGGACATGACTATCGTTGGGAAGGTTTTTTCAAAATGCCTTTAATTTCAAATGGGAACTATCGCTTTGTCAAGCTAGTTGATCCCTTTCAAGTCAATGACAATGTATTTTTAAGACCCACAAGCTCTATTGTTGGGATTAACATGATTCGACTTCCAGAGATGTATTATATCCTTGCCGAATCATTACTAGAGAAGAATCCATCGCAGGCAGCCGCCTATTTTGACGAAGTGTTGAAAGCACGGGGTCTTGAAGGGCTAAGTGATCGTGAACCATTTTTGCCATTGACGCAGGCACGCATCGATGCTGAGCGATATAAAGAGTTTATTGGTGAAGGTCAGTCTTTCTTGAATATGAAGAGACGCAATCTCGACATCATGAGTACAACCAATGTCAAGATTTCAGCGAGTAATGCCATCTACGTATGGCCAATTCCAGATGCGGAGAAAGAATTTAACAACTAATTATTCTGGTAATGAAAAACTACAAAAATATAGCTTTATTTAGCCTTCTTACTGTTGCAGGAATGTTCTTATATGCTTGTAAGGAATCGAGCCTCCTCGTAGAAGAACAAGATATGAGTGGGATTTATTTTCAAAAAGATAGCATCAATTATTCCTTTGGTGTGACCCCATTAGAAGTGGAGTCACATACCTTGAAAATACCACTTCGAATTATGGGAAGTCCCATAAGTACCGATAGGAAATTCAGCGTTCAAGTGAATCCAACCCAAACGACAGCACAGGCGAATCTAAATTATGTACTGGGGAGCGATTTTGTCGTAAAAGCGGATTCAATAAATGCCTACCTAGAGGTGCAAATCATTCGAGAATCCTTGGAACAAAACACCTTTAAACTTGCCTTAGATCTCGTTGAGGATCAAAACTTTAAACCCGTTAATGAGAGTCTGAAAAGTGTGATTGTTTATTTTAATAATCGAGTTGAACAACCGGATTGGAAAGATTATGCAGGAAACCAAACCTGGCCTTCCAGTAAGCTAGGGAATTGGAATCCTTTAACCTATGTGAAATTCATAGAATTATTTCGCGAGATGAAAACTACGGCACCGAGTACCTACGACGCAATGGTAAAGGAATTTGGAGAGGATCTCATGAATGTGACTTATGGATGGCCCTGGAGCTATGACTTCAGTATGCAGAAATATGTTTTAGCGCCATTGTACAAGTATTTTATGGAAGATAATCCAGAATTAGGGGTCATAATCCCGAAGCCAGCCAATTATTAACTAGATAAAATCGATAAAAATGAAAATCAAAAATACATTAGCTCTTTGGATCGCGCTGCTCTCCTTGGTCTTCCAAAGTTGCTATAAAGATCATACAACTGTAGATACGCGGGTGATTTCGGAGATAGAGATCAATTTGGCGAATGTTCCAGGGAGTGTTGTTGATATTGATAAAAATGAATCTATAGAATTCGCTCCCTCCTTAAAACAACTTGACGATAAGCTTGCATTGACCTATGAATGGGAAGTTGATCATGAAATTGTATCACGCGAGAAAGATTTTATATTCGTTGGAGATAAGCTTGGAAGTTATTCCGTTCGTTTAAAAGTTACGAATAGCGATGGCAGTTCCTTTAAAGAATTTAAAGTTAATGTGAATTCACCGTATGAGGAAGGTCTCGTGATTTTAGGGGAGTCTGAAGAACGTAAGGGAAGCATTACTTTTATTCGTAAATATACAAATAAGCCGATTTCGGAAACCAAAGTAGCCGAAATAGAGCGTGACGCGTTTGCCGTAAATAATGAAGGTAAATCATTGGGGACTCAACCTACAGATATTGTTCGTCGCGCAAACCAATTCTTCGTTTCTACGATTGGTGATCAAGCCATTTCACTGTTAAATCATAATACCTTTGAGTTGGAGACGAAAATTACCGCACCTGAATTTCCAGATTTTAATCCGTACCGATTGAATATCCCTAGTACCACTGCAACAAAGGCGTTAGTACTGACAAAAGAGGGTAAAGTCTACGCTTTAGCAACAAATGAGTTTCTAATTCAAAAAGACAATTCATTTGACGCCAGCGTTAAACTCGAGCCTAAAACACAGTTTTATGGGGATATGAACTTTACGATGAATTACTTTTGGGACAATACGAACTCGCGCCTTTGGAATATTTGGTATACGAAATCTAGCTCATTGGACGAGTTTAGTGGACAAGACCTTGTACAGTTCTTCTATGCTAACGATCGGGTGTACACTTTAACCAAATCTAAGACTACGCCTACCCAATGGAGTAGAACAGTGTTTGGGCCGTATATTCAAGAATATTTCTCGACACCATTAGAAGTGTTTGAGAAGGAAACTTTTTCTACGACAAATAACTTGTTAAATAAAGCATCGATTACGTTAGTGAATGACAAGCTTTTTAACCTCCTTTATGTTTCCGGTAGAAGTGTCTATCAATGGTTTTATTCGAGTAAAGATTTATCAACGACACCTTTTATCACCATTGACGTGCCTGGGGAAATCACTTGTTTAGAGCGTAATCCAGATGGAAATGAATTATTTGTTGCGGTGTATAATAGTCAAGCGACAGGAGATAAAGGATCAATATTGGTATACAACATTGAATCAGGTAAGAAGATTGCGACTTTTTCTAATGTCTCTGATCGCGCCGTTCGATTACTTTATAAAAAGAAGATTTAATATGCTACCTTTTCAAATTAAACCTATGCGACGCTTCTTTATCGCCCTGCTGTTTATACAGGTATTCTCATTCGCCGCGCAGGGGCAAACTAGCGTCGTAAAAGGGAAAATTAATTTCAATTCGGATTATTTCATCAATGTTTCACGTTTGAGTTTAGATCCGAATCGTTCGGAAGCGAATCAAGAAGTGAATATTGCTGACGACGGTTCGTTCTTATGGGCGAATGAAGAGCAATCGGAACCCGCTTGGTATCAAGTTATGGTTATGCCAAAGGCTAGAAATAAACAGTTAGGCGCTACCTTTCCACTACGCTTAAGGCCAAATGCGAAAGAAGAATTGCAGCTTTCCTATAGCGATACAAGCTATATTCAGTCGCTTTCAAAAAAGACGAGTGCAGAGAACAGTGTGCTGATCAATTACGCTGGATTTGTAAATCAACGCATTCGAGAGGGTTTTTTAAATCCACCAAAGGGGGATCAGCTGGACGGTTTTCTAAATGCATATTTAACGAAAGCCACAGAACTGGGAGAAGCATCGAAAGTTAAGAATCCCGATGTAAAGGAATACCTGAAAGTCTGGTCTTACAATAGTTACTTATCGGCATTGTTCTCTTTAGATAGAAGAGGGGAGATGACGAATCTTCCTACAGATTTATTCGCAACATTGGATACGGATCGATTATTCATGTTTTACAACGGCGTTAGTAATTTAAATCAGCTTATCGATTTGAATCTCAAAAAACAGGGCGTTACCAAGCAGGGCGAGGGATACTTAGCTCAGAAATTAGCCTTTATAAAACGCTCGTTTAAAAATGGAAAATTAATTGATGGCCTGATTACAGCTGATCTTTCACAATATGTCACGTCCTACAAATTGTCTAGTAAAGAGCAATTTAGTAAAGATATAATTGTATTAGAGCAACACTTACAACAACTCAGCGATAAGCAAGTTGCAAAGCAAATATTACAAGATTTCACGAATCTCCGTTATACGGCCTTGGGAAGTGATATCCCAGAGATACAGTTTAAGAACGAACGCGGCGAACTAGTGAGTCTACAGTCGTTTAAGGGAAAATATATTTATATTGATCTTTGGGCGTCTTGGTGTGTCCCATGTATCAAAGAAATTCCTTTCCTGAAGGAGTTAGAAGCTAGTTTTTCATCGAAGAATATCGCATTTGTAAGTATTTCTTTGGATGAAGATAAGGCTGCATGGCGTAAAAAAATAAAGGATTTAGATCTGCATGGAGAACAATGGGAACTAGGAGACTCTTCTTTCGACAAATTGATGAATATTCGCGGTATCCCCCATTTTATTCTTTATGGACCAGATGGTAAGCTTATTCATTATCAGGCTCCACGACCAAGTTCTCCAGAGATAAAGGAAATTTTCAACAAAATATAATGAAAGCAAATACAGTTTTTAAGGAATGTTTATTCCTGCTTAGTCTAGTTGTTTTGAGCCAAAGCATATCGGCGCAATCTTTTAGGCCATTAAACGCGGAAGAGCGAATCGCTTATCCTGACAATCAAGCCATTCTGTTAGCATTGGAAAGTAAGGCAGACTCCATCATTGCATCGAAAAACTATTTAACTCCGGCGGATGCAAAAAAACAACTGGAGATGAATTTGAATAGGAAAGTGAAGATAAAGCAGATCAAACCAAATAGTAAGGTTTTATCATCGGAGGAAATAGCAAAGCGACTGAAGGAATCGACCGTAATTGTTGCCGATGCCTATCTGTGTGGTAAGTGTTCAAGAACCCATATCAATCCTTCTTCTGGATATGTTATTGATGAGACTGGGATTTTTGTTACGAATTACCATGTTATCGAATCGTTCGTGAAGCCACAACCTGACGGACAATCTAAGCTGTCTTTGCAAGTGATGACTGGAGATGGTGAAGTTTATGCTGTTTCTGAGGTTCTTTCCGCCAATAAAGATTTAGATTTAGCTGTTGTTAAACTTGCAATTGGCAATCGTAAGTTGGTGCCGCTAGCGCTCGGCTCTGATGCCGCTATTGGCGCAGAGGTTTTCGTCCTCAGTCACCCGCATATGCTCTTTGATTATTTTTCAAAAGGAATAGTCGCCAGAAAATTTAGCCGTTACACCCGTTACGGAGCTAAGGACAGCTATCCCGAGATGGAAATTACAGCTGATTTTGCCGCTGGATCTTCCGGTGCTGCAGTTGTCGATAATAAAGGTAATGTGATATCAACAGTAGCAACGACTTGGTCTTTGTACTATGATACTCAGCGTAAGACCGACTTGCAGATGGTCGTAAAAGGGACTAAGCCGGTTATCTGTTTGAAAGAATTATTATCATTTTAGTACTAATTCTTTGGAATGACAAGGTTTAGTAATGCCGTCCTTTTGGGCGGCATTACTTTTTTACGGGGAAACGTAGCAAACCGAATAAAGTGTAAAAATTACACCTAGTCCTTTAGTTTATCATTGTATTTTGTATTTTAGATTAACGAAGAGCAAGAAACCTATGCCTGAACCATTAATAAACGAGCATCCTCATAAGAGGTTAAACTTACTTACAGGGGAGTTTATTTTAGTGTATCCACATCGTAGTAAGCGTCCTTGGCAAGGACAAATAGAAGAAACGGCAACTGACAGCCGGCCCGCTTATGACCCATCCTGTTATTTATGTCCTGGAAATCAGCGCGCTGATGGAACTTTAAATCCTACGTATTCTGATAGTTTTGTTTTTATAAATGACTTTTCTGCTTTACTGGTGGACACGGAGAAAGCCTCAGTAAACGAAGAAGATTTACTTATAGCCGAAACCGAACGAGGAATTTGTAAGGTGATCGCTTTCAGTCCGCGACATGATCTTACGCTGCCCGAGATGGAGACTGAAGATATCAAAAAGGTTGTTGACCTATGGCAAAAGGAGTTTGTAGACCTGAGTCAAGAAAGTTGGATCAACTACATTCAGATTTTTGAGAACAAAGGTGCTATCATGGGATGTAGTAATCCGCATCCACATGGGCAAATTTGGGCCGAGAGTAGCCTGCCCGTAGAAATATTGAAAGAGGATAGGCAACAACAGGCTTATTTCGAGAAACATCAGAGAAGCTTATTATCCAACTATCTCGCGCTTGAACTCAAGAAAGATGAGCGTATAGTCGTTAACAATGAATTTTTTGTGGCCTTAGTTCCATTTTGGGCGGCATGGCCATTCGAAACGATGATTATCTCCAAGCGGCATGTGCAAGATATTAGTCAGTTTACCGAAGAGGAAAAACTGGACTTTGCAAAAACCCTAAAAGAATTAACCGTTCGCTACGATAATATTTTTAAAACCTCATTCCCTTATTCAGCAGGAATGCACCAAGCTCCTGTGAATTTAGGAGAACAAAAGCATTGGCATTGGCATATGCATTTTTACCCACCATTGCTTCGTTCTGCGAGCGTGAAGAAATTCATGGTCGGCTATGAGATGCTCGCAAATCCGCAACGTGATATTACGGCTGAACGTGCCGCTGAAATGATAAAACAACAATCCACCATACATTATAAAGCCCAATAGATGTTAGATACTAATCTTTTAAAAGAACGTTATAAAGAAATATTCGGTCAAGAAGCTGCGTTGTTAGTGAAATCACCAGGACGCATTAATATTATCGGTGAGCATACAGATTACAATGAAGGCTTTGTATTACCTGCAGCCATCGATAAGGCGATTTATGTGGCAGTAGGAAAAAGAGATGATGATTTGATCAGTTTGTATGCTGAAGATTTCAAACAGTATTATTCCGTTAAATTAGTCGATATTGCGCCCACATCGGAAGGATGGCCCAATTATATATTAGGTGTCGTTCAACAAATTAAAGACAAGGGACTAGGTATCGGTGGGTTCAATTTATACATCGATGGTGATATTCCTTTAGGCGCAGGATTATCGTCTTCTGCGGCTGTAGAATGCGCTACTGGTTATGCGCTTAACGCTTTGTTCCAATTGGATCTTGATCGCGTTACGATCGCTAAAATGGGCCAGTTAGCAGAGCATACTTATGCGGGAGTCATGTGCGGCATTATGGATCAGTTTGCATCCGTGTTAAGTAAAGCCGATCATGTTATTAAGTTAGACTGTCGTGATTTAAGCTATACTTACGTTCCTCTAAATTTGGGGAATTATGAGATTGTTTTGCTAAACACCAATGTGAAACATGCTTTAGCTTCTTCCGCATACAACGATCGTAGAAATGCATGTGAGCATGCTGTTAGGCTAATTCAGGCCGAGTACCCTGAGGTGAAAAGCCTGCGCGACGTAAATTTAAATCAATTGGAATTGTATGTAAAGCCCGTTGATCCAGAGGCGTATGTCAAATCTAAATATGTAATTGAGGAGAACGATCGTTTAAGTAAGGCTTGTCAAGCACTCGAAAAGGGGGATATCGAAGAGCTGGGAAGACAGATGTTTTTGGCTCATGCCGCTATTAGCGAAGAGTTCCAGGTTAGTTGTCCGGAACTGGACTTCCTTGTTGAACAGGCAAAAAGGTTTTCGCAAGTAAAGGGTGCGCGAATGATGGGTGGAGGTTTCGGAGGATGTACAATCAATATTGCTGAAAAGGGATTTGCAGCACAATTGGTTGAAAAATTAAGCCCGAGTTACCAAGCTCAATTCAATTTAGAATTAACACCTATTTTTGTTTCCATTGCTAATGGGACGGAATTAGTATATTAGATACACGATTATAAACAATCTTATGAATAGTAAACTAACCAATCTACTCTTAGGTTGTGTTTTGCTGGCTATGTTATCCTGCCAACAAGGGACAAAACAAGATAAGAGTGAACCTTCTTCCAATGCGAGTATAGATTTGTTGGATTCCACTCAATTTAATGAAGAAATAGAAGGGAAGCTCGCAAAACTCTACGTATTAAAAAATGCTAAAGGAGCCACAGCCTATTTAACAAACTTTGGAGCCCGTCTTGTCGGCCTGCTCGTTCCAAATAAAGATGGCGCATTGACAGATGTGGTACTAGGATTCAATAAAGCATCATTATACAACAATCCAGAAGAGCCTTATTTCGGTCCAATCGTTGGGCCCTTCGGGAACCGTATCGCAAAAGGGAAATTTAGTATAGATGGAGAGACCTTTACGACGCCAACGAATAATGGTCCGAATACCTTGCATGGTGGATTTAAAGGTGTACACTTTGCAAATTGGAATGCGAAGCAATTGGATGAAAAATCAGTCGTCTTTTCATATACTCTTCCTGATAAAAACGAAGGCTTTCCGGGAAATATTCAAATGGAAGTCAGTTACAGTTTATCCGATAATAATGAATTAACGATCGCCTACAAAGCGTCAAGCGACAAGAAGACGGTCATTAACCTTACCAATCACGCCTACTTCAATTTGAATGGCGAAGGATCGGGCACCATTACCGATCATCAATTAACCTTATTTGCAAATGAAATCACGCCAGTTGACAGTACATTGATTCCAACAGGAGAACTTAAGGCGGTAAAAGGAACGGCATTTGATTTCACTACGGCAAAAAAGATTGGAAAGGATATCGAGCAGCAAGACGATCAACTTCGCTACGGTAAGGGTTATGATCATAATTTCGTGCTGAATGGCACTAAGGAGAACGGCCTAAATCATGCGGCAAGAGTGTTAGCTGACAAAAGTGGAATTCTTATGGATATTTACACCGAAGAGCCCGGTATACAGTTTTACTCCGGTAACTTCATGGCAGAAAAGGTCACATTGAAGTATGGAAACAAAGATAGCTTCCGTACAGGCTTTTGTTTAGAGCCACAACACTTTCCAGATGCTCCAAATCAACCCAACTTCCCGTCCACTATCTTAAAGCCGGGAGAAACCTATTCAACTAAATCTATTTACAAATTCTCAGTTCAATAAGCCATGGAAATTAAAGATTATATTGTATTCCTCTGCTATTTCGTCATAGTTGCAGGCTATGGACTCTATATTTATTATAAAAAGAAGTCAGCCTCTGGAGATTCCAAGGATTATTTCCTAGCGGAAGGATCATTGACTTGGTGGGCGATTGGCGCATCATTAATAGCCTCGAATATCTCCGCCGAGCAATTCATCGGTATGAGTGGGTCGGGCTTCAAGATAGGCTTGGCGATTGCCACATATGAGTGGATGGCAGCAGCAACGCTAATCGTGGTCGCCGTATTCTTCCTCCCAGTCTACCTCAAGAATAAAATCTTTACGATGCCACAATTTTTGAATGTACGCTACAATGGCACCGTTTCAATGATTATGGCGGTCTTTTGGTTATTGCTTTACATCGTCGTTAATTTAACGTCTATTTTGTTTCTAGGTGCTTTAGCGGTTTCCAGTATCTCTGGTTTGGACTTTCAGCTTTGTATGATTGGATTAGCCATATTCGCTGTCATTATAACACTAGGTGGGATGAAAGTAATTGGATATACGGACGTTATTCAGGTATTCTTTTTAATCCTTGGCGGTTTAGCTACCACATATTTAGCGCTAAATTTAGTCTCAGATCATTTTGGAGGAGAAGGGGTGTTGAACGGCTTTAATATTGTACACGAAAAAGCTGCTGATCATTTTCATATGATTCTAAAACCGGAGAATCCTAATTATATAGACTTACCCGGATTGAGTGTACTCATCGGGGGTATGTGGGTAATAAATCTAAGCTATTGGGGCTGTAATCAATATATTACGCAGCGTGCCTTAGGTGCAGATTTGGGAACCGCAAGAAACGGCTTGTTATTCGCAGCGGTTTTAAAATTATTAATGCCAATTATTGTGGTTCTACCCGGTATTGCAGCCTATGTGTTGTATAACGACGGGTTGTTCCAACAAGAGATGATGGCAGGTGGTGAATTAAATCCCGATCGTGCCTACCCCGTTTTATTAAATTTACTTCCAACCGGTTTAAAAGGGCTCTCATTTGCTGCGCTAACCGCTGCCGTGGTGGCTTCACTGGCTGGAAAAGCGAACTCGGTTGCCACCATCTTCTCGCTAGATATTTATCAGAAAATATTTGATAAGCAGGCTTCGGAAAAGAAACTAGTGAATGTAGGGAAGATTACCATCATCGTATCGATGATCTTAGCAATTATCATTGCTCCTCACTTAGGTATTGACAAAAAAGGCGGTTTCCAATATATTCAAGAATACACAGGCTTTGTTTCCCCGGGTATCTTTGCAATGTTTTTGCTGGGCTTCTTCTGGAAGAAAACGACTTCGAATGCCGCGTTGTTCGCTACGATTGGGGGGTTCCTCATGTCGATCGTGCTTAAGTTTTTACCAAAATTTGTGGATTTATCATTCCTAGCTTCAAGTGGGTTCTCGATCCCAGTGAATGGTGTTTATGAGATCCCATTTATCGATCGTGTAGGGTTTGTATTCCTGTTCTGTGTGCTCGGTATGTATATCATCAGTATATATGAGAACAAGCGCGGTATTGTGCCAAAAGGCTTAGAAATCGACACCAGCATGTTCAAAACCAAGACAGGATTCGCTGTTGGCGCTTTATTAGTTTTAGGAATCACAGCGGCGTTGTATACCATCTTCTGGTAGTGGAATTGGTACTATCATTATTGTTTACAGTGCAGAATCAAGATTTATATGTTTTTAGTTGAGCTTTGGAAGAACTTAAAGAAAAATAGCGCATTATACTTTCTATGTTTTCTAATTCCCTGTAGTCTATTAAATTTTTCATTTGTAGGGGCTGGTCAATTTGTTTCCACCAAGACGAGCGAGCTAAAGGTCAATATTGATGATTTTAAAGGCTCGGATATCGATAAAATAAATGAGGCTATTCAATTTGTGAGTCGTTCGAAGGGAGGGGTTGTAGAGATTACACGCGACGTATTGATTGATCAAGCCATTATCATGTATAGCGATGTAGAGTTGCGTTTTAGTGGTAAAATCAAGATGCAAGACGGGGTATTCGATAATATGATTCGGATGGGCGGCGTTATTGTTGATCCGAAGAACCCAAACGGAGTTTGTGCGGATTTGAAAGAAACGCGGAATATTAAAATTCTTGGATTAGGGGAGCAGGCTAGCCTCGAAGGTTCTGATGTAGCTTTTCGAGGATTGAATCCAAAAACAGGGAAACAAGAATCTTTTATAGGCGATTTTTACGGATGGCGCACCATAACGATTTTAATGTCCAATGTGAAGGGCTTTGAGATAGGGAACTTCGCTATAAGTAAGACGAAATGTTGGGCAATATCGCATGAATGGGGCTGTCAAGATGGATATTTACATGATCTAAAATTTTCAACTGCAGGAATTAAGAATGGCGATGGTATTAATTTGAGGAATGGATGTAAGGATATACGCATCGAGCGTATTGAAGGGCAGACGGGGGATGATACTATTGCTTGTACCGCATTAAACGCAAGTGTTATGGAGGGGAAGCGTGGAGAAAACTACGTTTGGCCAATGCAGACGATGGGCTATGC
>JBEBRI010000010.1:0-41077 GCA_040394915.1 Sphingobacterium sp. | reverse complement strand
AATCTTTATTTTATCGAAGGATTCTTGTTTAAATATTTCACGTTAATAAATATTATGAGTACACCTATTCCAAAGCTAAACATACCTTTGACAGAACTTAGGTCATTGATGTTTGAAGCCTTAAAAAGTTATGACAGTTCTTTTGATTTTAAGAATTTCTGTAACAACTTAGGTTCATTGGCAGTGAAAAAGGAGATTGTCCAAAATCCAAATACACCAGGTTTTCCGACAGCCTATTTTCCATTACAAAAGGAAGATGAGAACCGTGTTAGAGAGATTATATGGAATTTAGTCATTGAACAAGTACTAACTATAGGCGGATATCACGAAGATACATGGCCACATCTCAGTGTTACCGAGTATGGAAAGAGTGTACTTTCTTCACTACAACCTGTGCCACATGATCCAGATGGTTATTTGGGAAGAATTAAAAGGGAAATTCCGGATTTGGACTCTATCATTGAAACATATCTAACAGAAGCCATACGGACGTATAACATTAACCAACTCCTTTCCTCATCAATTACTTTGGGCTGTGCATCTGAGAAGGCACTTTTGATTCTTATTGACACATATGTATCAACCTTCAATTCGGAAGAATCTTCATCGAATTTCGGGAAGAAAATACGAGGTCGATTTATAAAGATTCAGTTTGATGAATTCAATAACTCTTTTAGCAAACATTTAGGCGGAATCCCCGCAGATCTTCGGGATAGATACACAAACACTCTATTGGGTGTATTTGAAATGATCCGTCATAATCGTAATTCAGCCGGACATCCCACAGGAAAAGTGGTCGATAAGGATACCTTGTTTGCAAACCTGCAGGTTTTTATCGTGTATTGTAAGTACATCTATGAATTAAAGACATATCTTGAACACGAGAAACATGATTAAATTTATGACAGCCGGCGTCTTAAGGGAAAAATTGAGTTAAAATTTATAGTTAACGACTATTTTGAATGCGAGGATATGGATGCTGTAAAGACTCGTACTTACACTTTTTTTGACCTCGACGCATGGACTGGAGAAATAGCATTCACCATTCGTGAGCCCTAACGGCGTTCAACATTTTAAGAGCTTTAACTATGCCTGAAAAAAATAACCTCGATTGGAGGGACTACGAGGAAATCACTAGGTACATCTACGAGACCTTAGGGCAAGAATATGGCATTAAGATCGTAGGCTACGGTGATGGTTTTAAAATAAAGGGGATGTCGGGGGTGGATCACCAAATTGATATCCTAACTGAACAATCCGATGGCAAACGTTTCCACCGCACAGCCATTGAATGTAAGTATTGGAAGAAAAAGATCAATAAAGACATTATCATGAAGCTTTCTTCGATAATGGAGGATTCGGAAATTGAAAAGGGCATCATAGTATCGAAGGAGGGTTTTACTAGAGATGCTCTCGGCTATGCGCAATACAAAAATATCGAAGTAGTCCAGTTACGGGAAGCTGTTAAAGACGACAGAAACGGAAATCATACGATAGATATTGGCATTTTAGAAATTCATTCTAAGGTCATCCGAACTCGTCCGACTGTTATATGCATTGATTTCGGGACGTATAAGATTACAGATGAAAGCGAAATCCGATCGATGTTTTACGCTTCCATTCTTCTTCCCAACGACCGAAAAGTACAATTTAGAGAGTACATGAGAACTTTTCAAGATGAGCTCCATCAGCAAAAACTTCTGAAGACATTCTCCAAAACCTACGAAATCGAAGGAAAAATAGTCGAATACCACGAGAAAGATATTCATTTCGACAAGATAACTTTTACCGGATTTTTGGTAAAAACGGATCTCAGTTCCAATCGATCCTTTAATATTCTAGACCAGGTTTGGATGATCATGAAAGAAATTTTTGAGCGTAAAGTTTTAATCATATCGAGAAGTGGAATTATCTTTAAAGATCCCTCGTGAACATGTACCTTATTCGACACCAAGGCTTGTCTACCATGGATCTTTCAGACCTCGAATCCTTTTGTTTTTCTCCGTGAAAAGGGTAAATTTAATATCGGTATTGCTCTAAATACCGATTTTAAATTTTTCATTATGCATGTTGAATCCCAAGAATATCAAGAACATCCTTTATTTGGCAAATTGGATGAACTAGCTAAATTTTACGACTGGTGGTCTTTTTCCATAATGATGTTTATGACATCGGGAACAAAGTCAGTTTTGAATATTGACACTTATGTTTATTCATCAATGAAGGGTACTTTGGAGTCTATAAAGTTGATATTAAAAAACGGGCACATCAACGACGCTTATGCATTAATCAGAAAATTTCATGATTCAATAATCATGAATGTATATACGAATCTGTACTTAACTTATAATCATAGTTTAGAAAATTTTATTGTCGAAGAAATTGATGGCTGGATCCAAGGAACGAAGCAGTTGCCGAATTTTAGAGCGATGACGAATTTTATAAAAGACAATCCAGAAACAAGGGAATTGTATTTATTGATAAATATTGATGATAGATATGAAAAAATAAGAGACCGATGTAATAATAATACACATTACAATTTTTATCGTAATGTAATGCTGAATGACAACAAGATTTATAACAAGGATAGTTATAGATATTTGGATACTATCCAACATGATATAAATCATCTCGTTGTGATGCATTTGACCTATATTTTCTCGATTGCTGAGCATTATATGATGTCTTCAGATTACACAGATCATTTGGACTGTGGAACAACCCCGCCTGAAGATTCTCAATATTGGGTCGCAAATGCGATTCAAAATATATTTGATGATTTAATTCGAAAATTGCGTCCTGACCTTTCTGCCTATATATTGTCGAAAGTTTGCATGATATTAGGGTAAAATAATCGATAAATTTGTGGTAAATGTGGATATCTGCATCTAACCATATTTACAAAGGGAAAATGGCTTTTGTCTATTTGGACTTGGATTTAGTGTCTAAATTTTTTACCTTTAAATATGATAACAATTGCAGCGAAAACGTATATCAAACCAGTGAGTTATTCGATGAGTTAGTAAAGCAAGAGTTTTTAAAGTGTTGATAAATAAGTAGATGCTCATTGGGTTCGATTCCCCTACGGGTTACAAAATAACAAAGCTTGCAAATTTTACTTTGCAAGCTTTTTTTTGTTTTAGTCTCCTAATAAACCTATCTACCCCTTCCTATCACTATCGCAGATAAGCATTCAATCTGCTTCACCTAAATAATATTAGAATTCCTAAAGTCTTTAATTTTTTCTAAATCCTCTTATAAAAAAATAATAGTATCTTTGTTGAAACACAAGGCGTTGCCAAGCAATTTTTCTGACGAGTTTGGTTTATCTTCAACGTTCAGTTTAGTTTTTACAGTTGCCATTTCATGTTATCAACGGTATATATAGCATAAGTTTGCTGCGCGACATTGAAGTTCCGATTTTAAGTCTCCCTTATATTTCTGTTAATAAATAGACAATTGTCTTGCTGTATGTGCAAGCAATACCTTGTAAAAAATCTTGTTCGTTTGAATGAAAGAGCAGGTTGAACATTAATTAGAACAAATGGATTTTAAAAACATCGGGATTATAGCGCCCATTTTGAAAGCTATCACAGAGTTGGGGCATACGTCTCCTACTGAAATACAAAAACAATCTATCCCTCCAGTCCTTTTAGGTAAGGATATTATCGGATGCGCGCAAACAGGAACAGGTAAGACGGGCGCATTTTCAATTCCGATGTTACAATTGCTATCTTCAGAACAAAATAAAAGCAGACATCCAAGAGCTTTAGTGTTGGCTCCTACCCGTGAATTGGCCTTACAAATTGCTCAAAATATTAAAGGCTATAGTAAACATCTTTCGATTGAATATGCGGTTATTTATGGTGGTGTTAAGCAAGGAAAACAAGTAGCGCAGCTTCGTAAGGGTGTGGATATTATTATCGCAACGCCCGGACGACTGTTGGACCTTTTAAACCAAGGAATTGTTAACTTAAGTTCAGTTCAAAAGTTGGTGCTGGATGAAGCGGACAATATGCTTGATATGGGCTTTATCAACGATATTAAAAAGATACTTAAGGTCATTCCGACTAAAAGGCAAACCCTGTTGTTTTCGGCAACAATGCCTAAAGCTATTCGAAAATTCGCCAATGAAATTCTGAATCAACCTGTGGAGATTAATGTTACTCCGGAAACATTCACTGCTGAAAAAGTAAGCCAATCTGTGCACTTTATCGATAAGGGGCAAAAAGTAAAGCTATTGACTAGTATGTTACTCGATGGTAAAAATACGCAAACGCTAGTGTTTATGCGGACAAAGCATGGTGCAGATCGCCTGTCAAAGTCTCTTGGGAAAAGTGGAATACAATCGGCATGTATTCATGGTAACAAGTCTCAAAATGCTCGTGAGAATGCTCTATTATCGTTTAAGAATGGTCGAATTAACGTTCTTATAGCAACAGATATCGCAGCACGTGGTATTGACATCAAAGAACTTCCACAAGTTATTAACTATGATTTGCCAGCAGACTCCGAGACTTATGTCCATCGGATTGGCCGAACGGGACGTGCAGGAAAAGAGGGGAAAGCGGTCTCATTCTGCAGTGATGACGAAAAACCTATGCTATTAAAGATCCAAAAGCTTATCGGCTTTTCGGTCCCAGTAGCGCAAAAAATCAAATAATTTATCCATAAAATATAATAACAATGCAAGAAGGAACAGTAAAATTCTTTAACGAAACAAAGGGTTTCGGTTTTATCACACCTACAAATGGCGGTCCTGATATTTTTGTTCATGTAACAGGACTTATGAGCAACATCCGTGAAAATGATTTAGTAACGTATGATGTGGAAAATGGGAAAAAAGGGCTCAACGCCACTAATGTCCGCGTAGCGGGATAGTTAAAAGCATTTATAAGCAAATGCGTAAAGAGCGGAGCAATTTATTTTGCCCCGCTTTTTTATTGGAGTTCAGTGGCGTTTGAATAGCCTTTTGCAATTCTCCGCAGTTTTCGTTACACATTAAAATCATCAAATATAGCGCTATCTCGATGTAGTCTAGTTTAACATCGCATTGTCAGGATAGCACAGGATGCCCAATTTTCTATCGTTTGATATATTTGATTATAAGGATATCAACAAACCTTTACCAATTTAAACAGAGTGTTTTGAGGTCGCTCTCGCCCAGTGGCTACAACATTCTAATCGCTAATTTTATTAAAAATAATATTTAAGGAAGGAGGATTTAAGCAGAAAAACGTACAATCAATAAACCGTTTTGCTTAAAAAAAAAATACCGATAGTGTTCCAGCACTATCGGCAATGTTTTTACAGCAAACACCTAAATCAAGAGGTTCGCGTCTCTTAAATGTTTAACCATTAAACTTTTGCAAAGTTATGCAAACTGACCAATTAAACAAAACTAAGACCTTTAGTTATGCCACTACGAAACAACTTATTTACAAAGTCGAGCAGTGCAAGAATCGCTTATTAGAAAAACCAAATTTTTTAAAAGCCGCATTAATTGTTCCGGCTGTATTATTTAGTCAAATTTCTTTCGGTTACTCCAATAACATCGAAAAGAAAAGCGAATTCAACAAACTAACAAAAGAAATCACATCCGGCGCACTTTACTATGCCGGATTACAGCAAGAAGTGACCGTCAAAGGGGTAGTTACGGATGCTAACAATGCCCCTATAGCGGGTGTTTCGGTGATGGTAAAGGGGACTTCCATTGCCACATCAACGGATGCTAAGGGAGCATACGAGATTGAAATGCCTAAAGGACAAACGCTTGTCTTTAGAAACATTGGTTTTACCGAAGTAGAGCTTGTTATTTTGGCAAGCGGAACACGTAACGTAACCCTCACGTCTTCGGAACAGGATATTGGCGAGGTGGTCGTTGTCGGCTACGGTAGCCAACAGAAGAAGGATGTGACAGGTTCAATCGCTACGGTTTCAATGAAGAATGTCCGTGGGCAAGCGATCATTAGTCCTGATCAAGCTTTGACCGGACAAATCGCCGGTGTACAAGTGAGTACATCGAACGGTACGCCCGGAGGTGGACCTAAAATTCAGGTGCGTGGTATCGGTGCTATTGGTGCCGGTAGTCAGCCTTTATACGTAATTGACGGATTCCCTGTCCCATCTTCGTCGAGTGAAAGAAGTAATCCCTTAGCGACCATTAATCCGAATGATATCGAATCGATGACTGTATTAAAGGATGCATCTGCCACAGCTATTTACGGTTCTCGTGGATCGAATGGTGTTGTATTAATCAACACTAAAAAAGGAGCCGTAGGTAAAATGAAAATTGATGTGGCAGCAAGCTCTGGACTACAGCAGGTACCGCAGAGAGGTCGTCCAAATTTAATGAATGCACAAGAATTCGCGCAATTCCGTAAAGAAGCGATTGAAGATAAAATTCGCTTCGAGGAAGGAAGAGAGCCAACACTAAACGATATCCCAGAGGAATACAGAAATCCCGCTGCTTTAGGAGAGGGAGTGGATTGGTACGATGCGGTATTACGTGTTGCGCCGATGTCTGACATCAACGTGAGTCTAAGCGGGGGAAATGAAAACATCCGCTCTTTTGTCTCGGCGGGTTATCTAAATCAATCCGGAACCATGTTGAATACTGGATTCGATCGTTTCTCGGTGAGAGCAAATGTAGACGGTAATATCTCGAATAAACTTAAAGTTGGAATCAATCTCTCACCAACCTTATCATATTTGAAAGGGGGAGTTAACGGTCAAGGACGTGATGAGTTCTTTGAAATTACAACTCCTGTTGCGAAAATCTACAACGATGATGGAAGCTATGTGCCATACATTCAATCGCCAGGATCTTTTGGTAACCCGAATCCAGTGATGTTCTTGGAGCAACGTGTAAACAAGAGCACAGAGATGAAATTATTATTGAGCTCTTACGCGGAATATAGCATTTTAAGCAATTTGAAGTTCAAGACAACATTCAACGTAGATTATCTTGACGAGAGTAGAGAAACGTTTCGCCCTTCGACTATTCCTAATCAAAATGCACCAGGGCTATCTATTCCAAGTGGTGGATATTACCGCGATCAATATTTGAACTGGGCAAATGAAAACACATTGAATTATGACTTGATCTTAGAAAATGGTCATTCCATTAGTGCATTAGCAGGATATTCGGTACAGGTTCAAAAAAACAAAGGTGCGAGTTTCAATGGCTCACAATTTCCAGATGATGATATCCAAACCTTAAATGCTGCCGCACGTATTACAGGTGGTACTGCAATAGAAGATTGGGCATTATTGTCTTATTTGGCGCGTGTTAACTATTCGTATAAAGACAAATACGTTCTAACAGCATCTTATCGTGCAGACGGATCATCTCGCTTTGGAAAAGATAACCGCTGGGGATCATTTCCATCGGTGGCCGTAGGCTGGAGATTATCTGAAGAAGAATTCTTAAAAGACAAGGAGTGGATTAACGAATTGAAATTAAGAGCTTCATTTGGTCGCAGTGGTAACTTTAATATCGCCAATTATGCGTCCTTAAGTAGTATCGGTACAGGGAACTATGTCTTCGGAGGTGTCTTAGCACCAGGAAGAACGATGAATAGTTTAGGAAACCCAATGCTGGGATGGGAGCGCATGAAGGAGTTAAACATTGGGCTTGACTTTGCGACATGGAACAATCGTTTAACATTTACAGCGAACTATTATAAACGGAATACATTAGACCTTTTATTGAATACGCCAGTTCCGCAGTCCTCGGGATTTGCAAACGTGACGGAGAACCGTGGAGATGTAGAAAATAAAGGATTTGAGTTCTCTGTTAGTTCAGCGAATATTCAACGTGATCGATTCACTTGGACGACCGACTTTAATATTTCATTTAATAGAAATAAAGTAATTGCATTAGGTAGAAGTACGGATCCCATTTATTCGGGGCAGAGTTCCGAAGGAAACTTTACCAACATCACCCGTATCGGGCAACCTGTCGGTATGATTATCGGTTATGTGGTGGAAGGCATCTATCAAAATCAAGCTGATCTTGACAAGTACCCTAAATTCCCAGGAGCTATTCCAGGAAACTTACGCATGAAAGATGTCGACGGCGACGGCGAGATTACTCCAAACGATGACTTTGACGTTATTGGTAATCCTTATCCAGACTTTACTTGGGGTATGACAAACAGCTTCACGTTTAAGAACTTTGATTTACGCTTGATGATGGTGGGCGCGATGGGGCAAGAGTTCCTACATGCTACTCGTTTTTATACAGACAATATCGATGGCGTGTTCAATGTGCGTAAAGAAATAGCTGACCGCTGGAGATCGGAAGATAACCCAGGTTCAGGTTTAGTGCCTACAACGAATGGAACAGGGCGCGGACGTGTAATGTATCGCGATACGCACTCGCTATTTATTGAAAAAACGGACTATCTATGGGTGAGAAATATTACACTCGGTTATACATTACCAAAACCAGTAGGGGGGGTAGTTAACAATGTGCGTATTTACGCAAACTTACAGAACCCTTTCATGATTTCAGGATACGATGGTAATCCAGAGGGAACAAATATGAATAGAGGGGATACAAGTCCACTGGTACCAGGTATCGATTATGGCGCTTATCCCGTACCGAGAATTTACACATTAGGGTTGAATTTCAATTTTTAGGAGAAGGTTATGAAATTAAAATATATAATATTGAGTTTAGGGCTTTTGAGCTTTACTTCATGTACACATCTGTTGGAAGTAGATCCTTATACCTTTTCGAGTGGGGATAATTACTATGAGAATGAAAGCCAAGTATTACGCGCTGTTAACGGTGTTTATGGACGTTTGCAGGGGATCTATACCTCAGATTTTAATGCATTGGTGGAGATGCGCGCCGATAATACAAACTATCAGTATAATGAGTCTGATCGTGGTGCGCAACAAAGGGAAGAAATTGATGAATTCTTAATAACGTCTTCCAACAATTATGTGAACACCCAATGGGCGAACTTTTACGGCATTGTAGCGCAAGCAAATGTCATATTAACACGTATTGATCAAGTAAGCTTCGCTGATGAGGAGTTGAAAAAAAGATATGTGGGAGAGATTAAATTCTTACGATCCTATGCATATTTCCATTTGGTACGTTTGTTTGGATCCATACCATTACATACGGTTGAAGTAACTAGTCCGCAAGGCGCGTTTACTGATGGTAAGAAAGCAAGTGTAGAAGAAGTTTACGCGGTTATCATTCAAGACCTAAAAGATGCTGCTAACGTTTTACCGACAAGCTATGATAAAAATAATGCAGGTAGAGCAACGAAAGGAGCTGCTTTAACGATGTTGGGAGATGTATATCTAACCAGAAAGCAATATCCGGAGGCTGCCAGCACGCTACAGCAAGTTACTAGTTTAGGTTACTCTTTAATGCCAAATTATGCAGATTGTTTTAGCCCAACGTCTAAGAATAATGCGGAGTCGGTTTTCGAGGTTCAGTATAACTCGGCTGTCGAAGGGGAGAACAGTAACTTTATTTTTATGTTCGGCCCAAAAGATGGAAAGCCTAAATTAGTAGGTTTCTCCGGCAATTTAGGGGGGAGCAATATACCGACCCCAAGCATATACAATGCGTATGAAACAGGGGATAAGCGTAAGGATGAATCTATCCAGTTGTTTGATGATCCGTCCAATGCAAAATATCCAGAAGCCAACGCATTTGGAGGTAAAATGCCGTTCATTAAGAAATTCTACCATGCCCCATATGCGGAAGATGGACGTGCGAATGAAAACTGGCCGGTATACCGTTATGGACATGTCTTATTAATGCTTGCGGAAGCTTTAAATGAAGCTGGAACGGGCGATCCGTATGTTCATCTAAACGCCGTAAGGAGGCGTGCAGGATTGTCAGCAAAATCAGGACTGTCGAAGGATCAACTACGTGATGCGATTGCCCAAGAGCAACGTGTAGAAGTTGCTTTTGAAAACCATAGATGGTATCAATTGTTACGCACTGGCAAAGCATTATCCGTAATGAATGCACACGGCGTAGAGGAAAAGAAACGTCTGACGCGTTTGAGTTCTGCTTCCTATAACGTTCAAGAATTTATGCTATTGTATCCCATTCCAGCGCGAGAGATACAGATTAATGGTGTAGAACAAAACCCTGGATATTAATCCAAAAATGTAAAAAAGCGAATCAATGGATTCGCTTTTTTACTTTAACCTCTCTTCGTTTTGAAGTCTTATGCTCCAATGCTAAAACGCTATGCATCCTAACCACTCACATACTTTCCAAATGGAATCTTTCTGAGCAAGTAAGTAATCATCACCGAAGTGAGGATCGTTGCGGCTGTTGCCAATGGAATGACCCAAAGGGTACTGAAGTGTTTGGAGATTAACGGATGCAGGAAGTTTAATGGTATGATATGACTTAAGTAAATCCCAAAGCTATACTTGTCGATAATCGAAATCCAACGAGGAGTTTTTAGACGTTGAGTAGCCTCTTTTATCCAGAGGAAGAGTGCACCGGCGGCTATAGCTGTAGTTACAAAGACATAGTTATAGAAGAAAGTATTTAATTTACTTGTGTGCTCATTGAGTAGGTTTGTTCCTACCGCAGCAATCACAACCATTAGAAGATATGTCGATGCGAATATGATTTGCTTGTAATTGAAATTAAACGTACGAATACGGATATAGTAGCCCAATACCAAGTAACCAACATAACCCGAAAAGAAAGTAAGATCGAATTTAGGCATCGCTTTGTAAAGCGGTTTACTTGTAAAACACATGGATAATAACCAGAGCAGCAAGAAGCATTCAATCTCTTTTTGTGTGGATTGAATCAGAATCTTCCGAAGAAATGGGATGGCTAGATAGAGCCCGATAATCATATAGAGATACCACAAGTGTGCATTGGCTCCATGTAGAATCTTGTCTAAGCTAATAGACCATATTTTTTCGGTAGAAAGAAGATTGAAATTCGTGTAGCGATAGAAGTAATAAATCAGGTAAATAAAGGTCCAAAAAATAAAGGGATACAGCAATTTGGGGATACGCTTTCTATAGAAAGTCCAAGTATCTTCATCTTTGCTAAACAAAAGACTACCTGAAATAATAACAAAAATCGGAACCGAACATCTGGTGGCAGCATTTATCCAGTTGGCGTAGTTCCAATCAAAAGCGTTTGTGTCAATTTGATATAAAAATCCTGTAGAGGCATGGATTAAGACCACAAAGATTGTTGCAATGACACGTAGATAAATGATGTAGGTGTTTTTTTCTGCCATGCTGTAAAAATATATATTATTGCATGAAGTTTGAATCTATTCTATGCTTTCGATTCCTGGTAGCGATATTTGATGTGCCAATCGCTAAAATGGATTTCCAGCGCTCTAAGACGTCGAAATTGATAGGGAAGAGCTGTCCGTCGCGTTTATGCTTTCAAGTGTATTAGAGCTGGCCCAAAACAGCTCATATGACAAACTACTTTAGGTATTCAGGATTATTACTAACTTAATGGCTAGATTTCATCTGCTGTCTCATCGCTGCATGATTGAATGAAATACCTTGACCTATAATTAAATGAAAAACAGCATCTATCTCGTAGGAATTTTATTGTCATGCTACTTCACGTCTTGCCGCTCGAGTTATCAAGTATTAAATAAAGGAATTGCAGGAAACAACTCTAGCGACTTGCTCGCTCGCGTTGATAAGGATGTGATAGCCAACAAGCCAGACCTGGTCATTCTAATGGTCGGGAGCAACGATATGATCAATTCTAAAAAGTTTATTCGTGTAAATGACTATTTATCGAACCTCGACTCGATTGTTAATCTGATCAAAGCAGGAAGACCGAAAGTTAAACTCGTCGTATCCAGTATCCTGCCTGTAGAAGAATCCTACCTTTTTCAGCGTCATGATCCCAAGAATTTTCCGGACAAACCGAATGTAAAGATTAAACAACTTAACAATGCAATTGAGCAATTTGCCAAAGAGAGGAATTTGATTTTTATTCCGCTATATGATGAATTTGTAAGGTATGGAACGGACTATACGAGTCCAGAATCGCTTCTCGTTAACAGCAAAAATAGTTCTGTTGACGACGGGGTACACCCAACAGCAAACGGTTATAAGATTATTGGCGATTATTTTTATCAGAAATTAAAAGAAAACAAGCTATTACGCCGGAATATGGTGATTGTTTGCTTTGGAGATAGCATCACATACGGCGCCTTTATGCCAGGTCGGGGTACCTCGGAAGGGGACACTTATCCAGCGGTATTGCTTAGGAATCTCAAGAAAGGTAAATCGGTAAACTAAACCAACTTATTGTGGCTAAATGAAGAACTCTATAAGCTTAATTTTTTCTTAGAACGAAGCGCTCGATGTTTACAGGTAAACAATGACTTCAATAATTGATGTTTGAAGGTCATTTTTCCTGTTTTCTGTGTTTAAAATAAATAATGTCAGTATTTTAGTTGGTTATTAGTCAAGCTTTAAAAGTATTGATATGGATTTCGAGTCTTTAATTCTCAAAACACAGGAGTGTGTCAGCCAACTAGCCAAGGATCACTGTGGCGACTATTGCTTTCATAATGCGCTACATACGCATGACGTTGTCCAAGCAGCTGAAGAGATGGCTATCTACTATCAGTTAAATTCCCAAGATCGATTTATAGTGATTTGTGCGGCATATTTTCATGATATCGGTTATCTCTTTGGCGGGGCGAGAGATCATGAGACTAGAGGGGCAGCATGTGCGGCTCAGTTTCTTCAGGAACAGGGGGTACCGATGGATTTAATTGAGCAGGTTAAAGGATGTATTATGGCAACCAAAATGCCACAAGCGCCGAGAAATCTATTAGAGCGTATTCTTTGCGATGCAGATCTATTTCATCTGGGTGGCAATTCTTTCGAAGAAAGAAATAAACTCATGCACCAAGAAGCGGAACAATATCATGCAGGCAAAATTGATAAAAATGAGTGGCGTACGAAAACCATCGCTTTGATGCAAAATCATAAGTATCATACCGATTACGCGCAAAATAAGCTGAATCAAGGGAAGCAGATCAACCTGGAAAATCAATTGAAGAAACAAAAGAAGAACCTCGCTAAAGTGGAAGCTGAGAGCGATAAGTTGAGAAAACCTGAACGTGGTATTGAAACCATGTTTCGCATAACGTCCTCCAATAGCCAACGCCTCAGCGATATGGCGGATAATAAATCCAATATTCTACTAACCGTTAACTCAATCATTCTATCCATTATCGTTGCGGTTTTACTAAAAGCTTTGGATAGCAATCCCCATCTCATTGTACCCACCGTCACATTAATGGCTTGTTGTGTAACCACAATGGTATTAGCGATTCTGGCGACGATTCCAAAAATTCCGAATGGATATTTCAAAGAAGAGGACGTGAAAAACAAGTCTGTCAATCTTTTATTCTTTGGCAATTTCTATAAGACAAAATTCGAAGACTATCAGGGAGCCATGAACAAAGCGATGGATGATAAGGAGTTTTTATATGGCATGTTGACAAAAGACGTTTATTCCCAAGGTGTCGTCCTTGGACGCAAATATAAATTACTGCGATACGCATATGGCATTTTTATGCTTGGTTTAATTTTATCTATTGCTGCTTTTTGTGTAGCAATTATTATAGCAAAATAATATGAAATTAGAACTAATAATCAGTATGTTACTCTTCTCTGGCTTGGCATCTTGTCAACCTTCGGGTACGAAGCAAAGTGAAGAAAAAACTCAGGAAAATACGACAGAAGAAGTGTCTGCATTACATGCTGATAAAACTTTTGTACTCCCCAAGCAGTTGGACGAAATTTCGGGAATCACCTTTCTGGCGAATGATACAGCGCATATCTACGCTATTCAAGATGAAAGCGGTATCGTGTATGCTTATCATCTGGCAAGCGAAAAAATTGTATCCGAGTACGAGTTCGCAAGCGCTGGGGATTATGAGGAAATTACTAACGACGGAAAGTACTTTTATGTCTTGCGTAGCGATGGAACCATCTTTAGTTTCCCAGTGGATTTGAAGGCAGCAAAAACGAATGTGAATATTTTTGAAGGGCAATTAGGCAAAGGGGAATATGAATCGATGTCCTATGACCCGGATAACAGAGCGTTGTATGTTCTGTGCAAATCCTGTCGTCAAGATAAGGGAAAAGCGGTTGTATCGGGCTATACCATTCAGCTACAGGGAAATGGCCAGCTATCCCTTGGCGCCCCATTTGAAATTGATTCAGATGCGGTAAATCAGCTTGGCGGAAAAGCGCTTAAGTCTTTGAAACCATCGGCAATTGTAAAGCGTTCAGCTACTAAAGATTGGTATGTTTTATCGTCGGTTGATAAGCTATTATTAATTCTCGACGCCTCTTTAAAGCCTAAAAAATTGATTCGTTTCGATAAAAAGCAATTTGAACAACCCGAAGGGATTACCTTTGACCAAAGCGATCGGATGTTCATCAGTAGCGAAAAGAATAAAGGAGATAATGCTTTACTATTTCAATATACTAAACAGCCTTAATGCGTAGTCTACTCCTCGTCGTATCTGTTTTTATCTCTTACTTCAGCTTTTCGCAAGAAGTAGAACGAAGACTTATTGTGTTTGGAGACGCTGGCGAAATCAATACGAAACAGCATTTTCTGATTCAAAAAGCGCAGGATCTTTTATTGAGAGAAAAGACTACGGTCTTTTTTGTAGGCGATAATATTTATCCATTCGGGATGGCATTGACTGCGCCAGAAAACGAAGAAACCGCAAATATTTTACGCTCCCAATATGAAGGATTCAGAAGACTAGGCGCGCCGGTATACTTTCTTGCCGGAAATCATGACTGGGACAAGTCTAAAGAAGAGGGCTTAGCGAAAGTAAAGGCGCAAGGGCAATTTCTCAAAAATCAAGGTGATTCCGATTTGCAATTGGTTCCAGAAGCCGGAACCTTAGGTCCGAAGGCGATTCAATTGAGCGAAAATCTAGTTGTTATTACTTATGATAGCGAATTTTGGTTGTTTCCCCATCATGGACGAAGTATAGATCAGGATAAAATTCAGTTCGAAAAGGAACTGAAAGAATTATTAGCTCTATATCAGGACAAGCGTGTGATTATGATGTCTCACCATCCGATGTTAACCTTTGGCGAACATGCATTAAAATACACCTGGAAAGATCATGTTTTCCCATTGACGCGACTTTGGAAGGGTGCTTATGTTCCTTTGCCAGGATTGGGCTCATTATATCCACTGTTTCGCTCTACAGTTCTTGCTTCTCCCGAGGACATTAAACATCCCGCCTATGCTGATTTAAGAAGCCGTGTATTGGAAATTTGTAAAGATCACCCGAATTTGATCTATGTTGCAGGACATGATCACGGATTACAATATATTGTCAAGGATAGTCTCTATCAAGTCGTGAGTGGCTCCGGAGCTAAAACATCAGAAATCCGAAAAGACAAAACCCTAAAATATCGATACAACAAACAAGGCTTTTGTGTACTTGATTGTTTAGATAATGGAGCGATAGCGGTTCAATTTTATATTGATGAGCCGGAAGAGGCTCTAACCAAAAGCTTTGAAACGATAATACAATTTCAATAAAACATTACCGAAGAACGCATTTACCTATATGTTAGTTAAAACCACACCGATTGATAGCCAGGTAGTTCCAGTAGAAGGGTTGGAACAATCGCTATCTTTGTGGCCATTTTTGAATCATTTGCAAAGAACGTTAAAGTTGCAATCGGAAGGCATGTTGGTGCCTAAAATTGCGAATGAGCTTATCTTAGCAAAAATTCAACAGTTTGGCGATTTAAACGCTGAAAATTTAGGTAGTTACCATGATTTACTGGAGAGCCTTTACCACCTGGCCAAGGGTGTATCCCCCGATAGCGATCTTAAATGGGCCTTAGGTTTCCCTATACCCGATCGTGTTTTTTTCGGAACTCCATCCTTTTATGAGCTTATTGATCGTGATTTTCAGCGCGTAGAATCTAATCAAAACAAAAGCTTCTTGGATTTCGATTTTATAAATAAGCAGCTTTATTTACTCATTTTAGAACGCTTCTACAACATTCCGGCCATTAGCAATAAGCTGCGGTTCAAGAAGAAAAACGGCGAAATCAACCGCTTCTTCGAGTTAGAAATTGATTATGCCTATGTGGATATTCAGCCGAAAGAAGCGCTGCCAGAGTTGGACCTCAGTAGCTTTAGAAATAAAGACACGTTCAACCAAAACGACATAGCGCCCATTCTAGAGGCCTTTGATCTTTCAAAATTCACTTTCAGCGGTTTTACCATCTGTACGTTCGTAGATTGTCATGATGCCTATGTTACGGAAAAACTGCAAGGACTCATTAATAATATTAGCATTTATACTGGCGAAGACGGGCTGGATATATTGAATGACATTCTTGCCAATATCGTGACATACGAAGGTGTCAAATCCTCTTTTTATCCGATTCTGAAACTAAACGGCATTCCGGTGTTGTCGCCCGATATGTCAAAAAGTAGTATGCTTTTAGGCGATTCGGTATTCTACGACAAAGAGATTATGGTAGGAGGACTGATGAAATATCTCGATAATCCATATATTCTCTCCTTTGGGGTTGATGGTGGAATAGAGTCTAAATCGTCGGATCTTAAAAAAAGTTTACAAAAAACGGGCTTGGTTTCGTATATCTGTTTTCCACTGATTCATAATCAGGATCTTGTGGGCATTTTCGAAATCTACACGCGGACAAAACCCGGTTTGAATCGCAATATGCTGATTCAAGTACGATCATTTTATACGCTTTTAACGCAACTCGCCAATGACATCGTACTCTCCTTTAAAAGTGAGCTCAATAATGTTATTTTACATAAATACACCTCGCTACAACCAGCCGTAGAATGGAAGTTTAATCAAGTTGCCGCAGCATACCTTGGCGAGTTGATCCACCTGAGCCCAGAGCCGGAGTTAGAAAAAATAGTGTTTAATGAGGTATACCCGTTTTACGCAGCCGTCGATGTTAAAGATTCTAGTATATTACGAAATAAGTCTTATAAAGAGGATATCCTAAAGCGTGTCGATTACATTGCCTCGTTAATCAAACGTATGGATGAACAGGAGGTGAAGCGCATGGACGCGAACTTTATGAGGCGTTTTCGGGAAGTTGAAGCATGGACCAATGGCGATAACTTAGCGCATTACTTGCTCGACGTACTTTCCTTCTTCCAGGAAGATGTACCTGCCTTCTTAGATCGCGTAGAAAAGAAAGTTCCTACGCTGCAGAATTCGTTGGCCGCTTGCCGACGCAAATTGAAATACAGTTACGAGGATATGAATGCCAGTAATGAGGCTTTCGAAAGGTCTCTGCAGAAGGTTAATCAGACCGTGCAAAATGAAATGAACCTATTCAATGCGCAGGTTCAGGCAATTTTTCCTTCCTATTTTGAAACGTTTAGGACCGATGGAATTGAATATGATCTATATGTAGGACAATCGATCTCCCCACGTCATCATTTCAAGACCAGCCTATTAAGTCAGATTCGAAAAGAGCAGATTATTAACATTGCGCGGATAGGACAGCAGACGTATAAACTGAAAAAAACACTAAGCATTCCACTAGAAACCACCCAATTAATCTTTATCCACCCGAATGCGATCGACATTAGCTTTCGGGAAGATGAACGAAGATTTGATGTCGAAGGCTCTTATAATATCAGGTACCAAATGATTAAAAAGCGCATTGATAAGGCCTACGTTTTAAATAGTAAGGAACGCTTAGTTCAACCGAATACCATTGCGATTGTTTACAGTAGAAACCAGGTTGCGCGCGATTTGCGGATTTGTTTGAAGCAGGTTTCCGAGTTGGGTTTGATTGAGTCAGAAATTGAAGAGCTTCAATTGGAGAATCTCCAAGGCGTCAGCGACTTGAAGGCGATGCGCGTCAAAATTGTTCTAACAGAAAGAAATTAAGAAAAAATGAGATCGATTGCCCGTTTAATTTCGCTGAAAAATATATGGATGCTATGTCTACTTATCGTAGTAAGCGAGAGTTTTGCGCAGAAACAAGATAGCATAACAACCGTTATTGCGTCTGAATATGATCAAGTCGGCGCGGTACATCGTTTTTGGCTCGGCGACAGCTATCGAAAACTATATAATACCCCGGTTAAAATGCGGATTATGGATCTGTCGAAGGAAAAGGGCGGATTACATATCGTGAAGCTTGGCGGAGGCATGCAAACGCAATCATTACGACTTGCCGATTCCAGTGGGGTGGAGTGGGTGCTGCGGTCGATTCAAAAATATCCAGAACGCAGTTTACCCGAAAGCCTTCGGAAGACGATTGCAAAAGATATTGTGCAAGATCAAATAGCGATAGCACATCCCTTCGGTGCGCTAACGGTTCCAACTTTTAATCGCGCCTTATCAATACCACATTCAGCACCTGAACTTGTTTACGTGGCGGATGATCCCCTCTTGGGGCAGTATCGACCGATATTCAAAAATCGGCCGTATATGTTTGAAGCAAGAATGCCCTTTGAAAACGAAAAAACAGATAATACACTCAAGGTCATTGATAAGCTGTTAGAGGATAATGATACGAAAGTCGACCAAAAATTGACAGCTCGTGCTCGTTTGCTTGATTTTGTTCTAGGGGATTGGGATCGCCATGAAGATAATTGGCGCTGGGATCCCGAAAAAGAGAAGGGTAAGAAAACCTATAGCCCAGTTCCTCGGGACCGGGATAAAGTGTACTACAAAACCTCTGGGGTTTTTCCTGTTTTGCTTTCCTATCAATGGCTAAAAGCAAATGTTCAACCCTTTAGTCCGCATATCCGAAATGTAGCTCACTGGAACTTTAATGCCCGACATTTCGATCGATTCTTTCTTAATCACTTGGACCGAAATGATTGGAAAGAACAAATATCTACCGTTCAGAAGGTTCTGACAGACTCATTGATTCATCAGGCGATGTTGCAAATGCCGGATACGATCGTGAAACTGAGTGCTGTAGAATTGGAAACGAATATTCGGTCGCGTCGTGATGAATTGGATCAATCAGCAGATGAATATTATTTATCGTTGGCGCGCGTTGTCGATATCCCGCTTTCTGCGAAGCGCGAATTTGTAAAAATCGAATATCAGGAAGATGGAGGTATCCGGGTCGATGTCCATAATAAAAAGAAAGACGGAACGGAGGGTGCACGTATTATGAAGCGTCTTTTTTTGCCAACGGAGACCAAGGAACTGCGGATTTATGGAATCGCTGGCGAAGATGAATATACCATACGAGGAAGGGGCAAGTCACCGATAAAGCTTCGATTAATTGGTGGTAGGTCACACGATCAATTTCGGGCAGATGAAAAGCTGCTGTCAGCAAACAAACTGTATGTTTACGACAATAAGGGAGATACGGCGAATACATTCCATAATATGCATGGTGCAAAATTTCGATTGAAAGCCGATAGCACCGTGAATGCATTTCAATATGATAATTTTGTGTACGATCGTAAAGGTGTTTTGGTTAATTTGAGCTATGGTGTCGATCGCGGACTCATTTTTGGTTTGGGCTATCTAATCGAAAATCAGGGGTTTAGAAAAACTCCCTATGCCTATCGACATGAATTTCTTGCCAACTACCTCACCGGCCGCCAATCATTTATCTTGGAATACAAAGGGGAGGTAAAGAAGCTGTTTGGAGAGCAGGATCTAAAAATGCATGTACGTGCTTTAGGACCATTCAATCAGAGTAATTTCTTCGGGTATGGGAACAATACGATCTTTATAAATGATGAAGAGCATGAAATCTCTTTCTATAGAAATCGTTACGACCATCTCAATGCAGATATATTCTTAGGCTATGAAGTGTTTAAAAACATGTCTGTATTCTACGGGTCTACATCTGAGCTCTATCATAGTCAGGCTGATCATAATGAGGAGCGTTTTTTAAACGGCTTTAATCATGCCTTTCCCAACGAGGAAGTTTTTGGCACCAAGTTCTCAACCGGTTTTGCGCTTGGGTTTGACTTCGATACAAGAGATAATCAGAATAATCCTAAAGCGGGAATTCGCTTATTCTCGCGCTTGGACTGGAAAGCCGAGCTTACTGGTCAAAACCGGAAGTTCGGGGCCTTAGAGAGCTCCTTAAGCCTCTATAAAACAATTTTCAGCGACCATCTAACCTTTGCTAACCGAAGTGGGGTACAAGCGGTCTTTGGAAACCCCTATTTTTATCAGCATGCACAAATTGGCGGAGAATCTAGCCTGAGAGGCTTTAATTCGCAACGTTTTACCGGAAAAACAGCCTTTTATAATAACCTTGACGCGCGATTGAAGCTTGCTAGTTTTAGCTCCTACTTACTTCCGGGGACGCTGGGCTTGATTGGTTTTTACGATGTGGGAAGGGTTTGGATGAGTCAGGAGCAATCTAACACGTGGCATATGGGAGCCGGCGGGGGCTTTTATTTTATGCCAGGTGATTTGATGGTGATTCAAGCGACGCTTGGCGCAAGTAAGGAGGCCGTTCTGCCTTATATACGAATCGGTCTTTCCTTCTAATGATTGATCCTTTAACCCTCGATTCCGTACCGTCTCCATTTATCGATAGACACATTTAGTTGATAGCTTAACCCTTGTTGAGGCCAAAAAAGAAGCTTAACAAGGGTTAAGGTGCGCCTAAGCTAGGCCTAAGGTAGGCTTAATGTTAAAATGAAATTCTTAGATATTATGATTTTTGTTTCTTGAATTATTGTCGATAACCAAATCGCTCACCCAAATTGAGGCATGCTTCGATATCTAATACGCCATCCGAACAAGTTACATGCGTTAGACTTGCGGCGGCGGCACAAACCCCAAGCTTCAGATTTTCTTCCATCGTCCACTCTTCGTGTAAGCCATAAAGTATAGCTGCTGCTAAAGCATCTCCCGCTCCGTTACTCCCTACAATATGTTCCGGATTGAGCTTAACACTCGGTTGGAAAAGCCGGGCGCCAGTGCTATGCGCTGCAAAAACACCTGCAGGATAATGAATGATAATCCATTCATTCACCCCCAAGTTGAAAAGATGCGTGAACACTTCCTGGCAGCTTTCGTGCATAAGCCTTTGGTTTTCGTGGTCCATAAGGTTGATACCTGAAAGCTTGCTGGCTTCAAATTCGTTTAGAAAAAGATAATCCACGTAGGGAAGCGAGTTGGGAATGACGGTTTGAAATCGTTCGGAGTCTTCGCTGACTAGATCAACAGATGTTTTGAAACCCTCAAGTTTTGCTTTTTCCAAGAGTCGAGAAGCGTCTGTACGTCCATCTTCTCTCAATTCGTCGAGACTATCGAGCAGCAAGAGGTAACCCAAATGAAATATTCGAGCCTTGGATTTTTTGAAATCAAAATGTTCCATTTTCAATTTGGAACTGGCACCACGATGATGAAAAAAGGTGCGCTTTCCCGTTGTTTTTACGGAAACAACCGTCGTGTATGAAGTCGCAACATTGGGAATCATGGCGATTTGTTGTGTATCAATGCCAATCTCCTTACAATGGTCCATGATGCGTTTCCCTTGGAAATCATGGCCAACCAGTCCTATTCCCGCTAGCGGAAAATGGGCACCTAGCTGGGTAAGATCGGTTAGAATATTATAAGCCGATCCTCCATTACTCGTATATTCATCTAAAATGTTAACAAGGGCTTGTTCTTCGGGGAATTTGTCGATTACTTTGACTTCATCTAAAATCCAATTTCCACCCGCTAAGATCCCTGATCGCTTTGTTATCTCCGTCATATAGTGCTGCCCTTTAAGGATGTCCTTTAGTCTTGTATGATCGTTTCTGCTAACTGTACGGTTTTGTTATGTTCATGCGATGCTAATGCCGCTGCAAAGACTTCATGGCTCGCAATCGCTTCGTCTAATGTTACGCAGCCAAACCTGCCGGCCAATGCACCTGCTCGCTCAGCGAAATAGGCGGCAAGCATTTGTTGGAACACATCGGGGAAGCCAGGTTCGAAAATACCGCCAGTCACGGTAGGAAAAGGTACTTCGAATCCTAAATCGGTACGTTGCCAAGATTGCTCTTTCCCACCATTCCAATTGTAGGTCCATAGCGCTTTAATATCTTTTGTGCTGTAGCGGATTCCTCCTTCTGTACCGAGCACTTCGATATACCAGGTATTGGTTTCTCCGGGTGCGAGACGTTTCATTTCCAAAGTCATCGGAACGGTATCACCGTTTTCTAAATGAACACGTGTGCTTAATGTCGCATTGTTCCACGTGTCTGCGTTTGCCATCCCGCCTTTTCCATCCGGACGCTGCGTGATAATTTTCTGTAAATGCGCATACAGCGATTGTGGCTTCCAACCCAATCGTAAAGGAATATGTAGGGCATGTATACCAAGGTCTCCCATTACCCCAATCTCGCCACAGTAGGCTGATTGGCGCTTCCAGTTTATAGGCTTATTCGGATTCATATCACTAGCATGTAGAAAGCCAGCTTTAATTTCGATTATGCTTCCTAAACGCCCGGACTTAACTTCGGCAACGACGCGTTGTGGGCCGGGGAAGAAAGGCATTTCAGAACTGCATCGAGCAAACCTTCCATTTTCTTTTGCGACTCTCGCAATGTTTTTCGCTGCGGCAAGGTCTATTCCGAATGGCTTCTCGCCAAGTAGATCCTTACCCGCATGTAGGATGTCGATGTACATCGATTCATGCATATGATGTGGAACCGCAATATAAACAACGTCCACTTGTTCGCTATGGATAAGCTCGTTGTAATCCGTGGTCAATAAACGTACGCTGTCAATCTGCTTGTACCAATCTAAAGCCCTCTGATCAATGTCACAGACTGCAGTTAACTGAACCTTGACTGGATAGTCTTTTAACGCGAACCATCTTCCAAATGCACTTGCGGCTTCCTTGCCCATAAGGCCGCCGCCGATTATACCGACATTTACCGTTTTCATATTCCTGCTTTTAATAATCCAATGACCTCTGCTGGTTTTGCGCCTTGATGTACAATTTCCATTAAGGCTCGTGTCATCCCGGCAGGATTGGCATGTTGTATCACATTTCTTCCGTACACGATTCCACGAACGCCTTGCTGCATTAACTGGTAAGTACGTTCTAAAATCTCCTCATCGCTCGCTTTCCCGCCGCCGCGGACAAGGACCGGAATATTACCTGCGATTTCAACGACTTTATGGTAGATGGAAACATCGTCGGTAGGGTCAGCTTTGATAATATCCGCACCTAATTCTACGCCTTGGCGTACAAGAGGGATAATTTTTTCAGGATCACCGTTCACCATGTAGCCTCCGGCTTCACTGTTTGGACGAAAAACTAAGGGTTCGACCATTAATGGCATGCCATAACGTTCGGCCTCCGGTTTAATCTTCAGAATGTTTTGAATACATTGATCTGTAATCTCTGGTTCGTCGGGAATGCTAAACAGATTGACGACCACACAAGTTGCATCTAGACGCAAGGCTTGTTCGACCGGGTTTTCTATCATCCTGCTGAATATGCTTCGAGGAAGTTGTTTACCATAGACGTTGGCGACGTCTGTTCGTAAAACTAAGGATGGTTTCTGACGTCCCTGGAGGCGTTGAAGGTAATTAGCCTGTCCAACGGTTAGCTGAATAGCATCCGGAGCGGCGTCCACAAGCACATCGACAGCCTTTTCGACGTTTTCAATTCCATTTAAGAAGGAATATTCGTTGAAAAAACCGTGATCAATGGCAACGTCAAAGCAGTTGCCCGACTCTTTATTAAATAGTCGATTTAAGCGGTATAATTTCATGTAAGTAGCTTAATTTAATTCTAATTTTTATGAACGTTCATGTACGAGTTCCCCAAGTTCTTCTTGTAGAATGTTGTTCTGCGGGTAGGCATGACCGAGGTGTTGTCTATAGCCTTCGCCGTAAGCAACATTGATTTCTTTACCGCGTTTTTCGCCAAAAACCCGCATCGCAATGATGTATTCATCCATACCATGATGTTCGCGTAGCCATTCGCGTTGTGACGCATGTTTCGCCAGCATTTCCTCTTTGAGATCCATCTTGGAAGAGATGTCAATGATCATCCCCGGCTTTACAGCTTCTCCGAAACGATCTTTTCCTTCCATCGCATCAACGTAATATAGATGTGGAGTGTAGAAATATGGTTCTACTCCGGGCGTTTCTATATTAACAATCCCTGCGCTAAAACAAGCCGTCTGGATAATTTTGCTCGTCATCTCATGGTCCACCATATAACAGGATGGGCTCATCGTGATAACCACACTCGGTTTTGTTTTCCGAATCAGCTCAATCGCTTTGACAATAGTTTGTTTATCGTACATCACGAATACATCATCGCATTCCAAACAATAGTATTCCGCATTGAGGAGTGCCGCGGCATCGGCAGCTTCTTGTTTACGGATTTTACTAATCTCTTCACGCGTATGTACGGTTGATCCGCAATCACCAGGCGTCATGGTGGCCATGACTACGGTCCATCCTTTATCCTTTAAGAGTGCGAGCGTACCTGCGCAGCTGATTTCTGCATCGTCTGGATGCGCCACAATGGCTAATACAGTTTTATTGGGGTTCGTCATAATAATTTTAGTGCATTTCTGTAGTTACGGACTTAATTGCCGGACGGTAGTAGTGGAACTCAACGTTCGGGTGATCGGCTAATAGAGACATTGGCACGGCGGTATCCACAAGGCCTTTCGATATCATAAATGGCGTTAACCGCATACCGAATGCATTGTCATGGTTGCCCGCTTGCCAGATTGAAACACGTTCTGACTTCCAGGTTTCTACAGGACCGACGGTTAAGGCTTGTTGCGGAACGCCCACAACATATCCACCGCCCGACGTTCTCGCATTTTGCATTAACGTAATTGGATGTAAATCCACAATCCTAGCGCTCAATTGTCTGTACTCCTCAGGAGTTGGCGGATTGTCGATGTACTTTCCAGTTCTTGGAAGCGGATCGTTAAATGCCCAGTGTTTCGCGTCGCCTTGTCCACCCTGCATCGTGACACAACGAATTTCATCGAAGCTTTTCGTGTATTCTGCAAGTGTTGAAGCCAACGGATAATGTATATTTTCATCCGGCATGCGTAGTTCTGGTTTGATATGATTGAATAACAAATCGTTATTCGCTTTTACAAAAGATAGGGGGTGCGTTGCTGGAACTTCTGTCCCGTTTTCATACCATTCATCCATACCCCAGAAGTGACAGTTTTTGAGGGAAATATTTAAGCTATTTACTAATTGGGCGACCAAGGGTAACTGTTCAGTAGGTCCAATTGGTCCACATATTCCCGTAGGCGCGGAAGGCGTAGCTTGTTGCCAAGCATCAATGTATTGTAAGGCCTCTGCTAAATAAAAGGATTCTAAGGTATCATGAAATATAACTTTGAAACCTGGTCTAGAAAGTTGAAGGATGTCTTCTGCAGTTAATTTTGCTGCATCGCGCATAATCTGCTCATCAATCGTGGTGTAATCCCACCAGCTCTCGGCCAACATGCTCTTTTTTCTCATTGCTCTGCTTTAGATTTAGGATATATTCTTTGGTTAGAACATTAAAATTGAAATTTATAGGCGGACAACCTGTCCTGTTTTCACGGATTCATCCGCGGCGAATGCGATTCTTAAACTGTTAACGGCATCTTCCATATGGTCCCGCAAATCGATATCTTCTTGTATCGCTTTTAAGAAGTAAGCTTGTTCACGATCACATAGTCCTTGGTGATCAGGTTCGTCAGTCAAGTCTAGCCACTCATCAGCCAATGCAAACTTCTCATTCGCGTCCAAGGCTGAGTGATGACGTAGGATAGACTCCGTTTTTGTATGCGCTTCAATAGATCCGGATTTTCCTGTACCTCCGGCTTCTTTTGCGACGATTGATACCGAACCTTTTGGCCCAACAACATCTTTCACGAAGAAAGCTGTTTCAGAAACCATGGGTCCCCAACCCGCTTCATACCAACCCACAGAGCCGTCTTCAAAGCGAATTTGTAGGTTTCCGTAGTTGTAGTTGTCTTCCGGAATTTCATCCGTTAAACGAGCGCCTATTGCGTAGACTTGCGTTGGTTTTGATCGCGTCATTTGACACATCACGTCGATATAGTGAACGCCACAGTCAACAATTGGACTTAAACTAGCCATCAGGTTGCGGTGTAAAGTCCACATCGCGGTGTCGCTTTGCTGATTTAAGTTCATACGCATCACCAGTGGTTTTCCGAGATCGGACGACATTTCGACAAATTTAATCCAAGAGGGATGATGTCTTAATATATAGCCTACAACGAGTTTTTTTCCGGTTTTCAAGGCGACCTCTTGTACATGCTCGGCTCCTTTTACTGAGCTTGCAATTGGTTTTTCTACAAATACATGCGCGCCGGCCTCCATTGATTTTACCGCATACTCTTCATGGGTATCTGGATAGGTAGAGATACAAACGGCATCCGGTTGGGTTGCGGTTAAGGCGCTATCAAAATCATCATAAAGGGGATATTTGTTTCCCATTTTTTCATTGAGGATTTCTTTACTTTTTCCGCGAGAAACAATGCCACATATTTCAAATCCGTCCATCTTATGATAGGCCCAAGCATGGGATGCTCCCATATTTCCGCATCCTACCACTAAAACGCGTATTTTCTTGTTTTCCTTTTCCATAGTTAATCCGCTTTTATAGTTCTTTAATACAGATGTTTTTCCATCTTACTTTTATACCGCCACCATCGTGAATCTGAAGTGCAATGAAGCCTTTTGCTGCACCAATTTTTTCATCGTCTAATTGCACCATTTGCTTTCCGTTTAACCAGGTGGTGATTTTGTTCCCTTTGGCGTGAATCTTCATCGTGTTCCAGCCTGTAGGGCTCAGTACTTTCTGAGCCTCATCAGTAGGTTTGATTAACCAACCGCGCCCATAAGATTCGTAGATGCCGCCCGTGTGTAATCCTGGAGGGGCAACTTCGACTTGCCAGCCTTTAATTTTAGTGCCCTCAATATCGGATCGGATGAATACGCCGGAGTTACCGTTTGCTTCTAATTTGAACTGAACAGTCAATTCAAAATCCTTATATGGACTATTGGTTGAGAGATAACCATAACCTTTATCTGGACCACTTTCGCAGACAAGTTCCCGCTTGTCTACATACCATTTCTCTGTACCGTGAATGGTCCAGCCCGTTAAGTCTTTCCCATTGAATAATTGCTTGCATTGGGCCATTGCATTGCTGCTCATGAGCAAAAGAGCTAGGCCGATGGTTGACAGGATTGTTTTCATAAATAAAAAGCTTTTATCAGGTTGTTACTTACTGTTCTTCAAAGGAATCATGTCTATTTTACGAACAAACATTTCTGCACCTTCGGATTGGACTTGTATCTTCCCTTTTGAAGGTCTTACGTGAATCGCTTGATTGACTAATTTGCCGTTTAGATAAATGTCGATTGTATCGCCTTTAATGACACATTTGAGTGTGTTCCACTCGCCTACAGGTTTTTCAACATCTTTTGGCCCACGGAAGCCTAGAACATCTTTCCAGTTTGGATCTCTACCCGACCAGTTGATGCGGCCCTTGTTTACGGTTACTAATTCGCCACCTTTCTGATAGACAGGACTTGTCCCCTGGCGCTCCTTCGCTACTGGACTTGTAATGGAAAATTTCTCTGTGCCATCTCCGACTACAATAAAATCACCGGTACCTCCTTCAATGATATTACACTCAATGGAATGCATCCAGATGCCTGAGTAACCACCGTCTTCTCCGATAGAGTGGAAGAGTAGTCCATTATCACGTGCTGCCGCTTTACGTTTTCCGTATGTTTTTTCCCCCCATTTATATTCCATGATTAAGGTGTAGTTCTCATATTCTTCATTGGTCGTGATACATCCCCATTCTTCTCCTGTAATATGTAGAATACCGTCATTTACTGTGAAAACACCCTTTGGATCTTGGTTTCTACCGCGATCTTGAATAAATACATACCAATTGTCTAAATTTTGTTTATTAAACAATGCGATTTTCTTTGGTTTTGGTTTTTCACCTTCAGGATCGTTTTTCGGGTTTGAATGTGCAAATGCCGTGGAACTAAGCACGATGAATAGGCATACTATTCCGATTAGTTTTTTCATAATTTAACCTCCTTAGTTATTATAATTAGTCTCTCGATTTAAGCATGACATCCTGGAGTTCTAATTCACTCCAAGATGTCAATAACGAATAATATCGTCGTTGTTTTAGGTTGTTAATACAAATATATCAATTCTAGTTGTATATACAAGTTAAAATTGAATTTTTACTTAGAATCCCCCTTTTTGAGGTATTCAATTAAGTTTGCCATATCTTCTTTGGACATTGTTTTCTCAAGTCCATCGGGCATTAGTGACAATCCAGAGTTGGTTAAGGACTCAATATTACTTCTCAGAACGGCTTCATCGGCACCTGTCGCAGTACGTAAAGTTAAGCCATTGTCGGTCTCTGAAACCACCCATCCAGACTTTGTGCTACCATCTTTTGTTTTCACAATAATCGATTGATATTGTGGATATACCTCATAGTTTGGCACTAATATATGCAATAACAGGGCGTCTGCTGGCTGATTTTTAATACCAGAGAGGTCTGGTCCCACTTGTCCTCCCTTACCGCCGTAGGTATGACATACAGCACATTGAGCTTGAAACATTGCGGCTCCTTTTGTCGCAATGGGTTTCGCATTCTTCAGTACATTTTTATACTCTTCGTAGACAGCCATGCGGTCTCCACCTTCCAATTCTTTGAATAGGGTTGTCGCTTTATCTGCAATCGCCTTATCCTTCATTTTCATGAGTCTAGTTCGATCAATGGATGATATCTCTGCCGCTGCAATTTGTCCCTTTTCAATAGAGTTGAACAATACGGGTAAAAATGAACTATTTGAGATCAATGCCGCAATTACGGATGGTTTCACCTTAGGCGAATAGGCTTTCCATTTGCTCTTCTCTGTTAATAATTCCGCTCCTTTAGGATCTTGTAAATTGGCGAGGGCATTAATTGCTTGAATTTGTACTTGTGGCGAATAATGAGCGTCCAACAATTGTTTTAAGGCATCGTTGGACTGCTCATAGTTACTGTAACCTAATAGTGCGATTGCGCGGCTTTGTTTCTCAGCCGTGTCTTGAAGAGCGACCTCTTTCAGTTTGCCGATAAAGCCGTCTAGATTAGTGTTTGCTCCAGCTCCGATAGCGTAAAGTAAGCCTTTACTGTTGGGCTTCAACTCTTGTTTTCTTCCTTTAATGCCTTCGGCTAAGCCAAGCATTGCCGATATTTTCCATTCATCAACCGCCTCTGGGGTGACCAATCGATTAAAAAAGCTTGAAGCTTCTGCCAAGGTTCCACCATTTCCGAGTAAGCGTCCTAAATCTTGCATAACCGCAGCATATGCTTTTGGTTCAGCAGACTGTTTACTGGCAAATGCGCTGATAAACTCTTGTGTACGTCCGGATAAGCCGCTTAATACGGCTGCTCTACTCCATTTATCGGCACCATCTTTTGCTGCAATTTTCGCTAATGCTTGTACAGATTCGTTGTTATTCATATTGCCTAGAGCAATTGCTGTGTAGAAACGAACGCGTACTGATGGATCATCGGCTAATTTGAGAAGCGTGGCTTTTGCCGAATCATATTTTATATCTGTTGTCAAGATTTGAACAGCTTGTTCGCGAATCGGGGCATCAGCACTCGCGAGAGCTTGCTTTAATGTCTCTACATTCAGTAGGCCAAGATTATGTGCTAACCAAAGGGCGCGAGCTTTGCTCTCTGCAAGGGGCGCGTTATTAATCGCTTCCTGCAGTAATTCTGCGATATCTGTTGGTCGAGCTTCCAGCAATAGACGAAAAGCTGTTGCTCTTTTCCACTCGTCAGCGGAGCCCAATGCCGCTACTAGATCTTTGTTGCTTGATCCGGTTTCAACTTTTCCTGTTTTGTCTTCATCATCCTTATCGAAGTCTTCGCGAACTACTCGGTAGATTCTACCGTCAGTTTTCCCGGCTTCAAAGTCGAGCTGTCCCCGCATTTCCTCAGGAACATAGGCGGGATGGTCAATAACCTTTCTGTGCATATCAACGATATATAGGGCTCCTTCCGGACCATGCTGCGCATAAACTGGACGGAACCACTCATCTGTTGAAGCTAGAAATTCTTTACCGTCATTAGCAATCGAAGAGCTGAAGCTGACACCGTTGTCTTTAACAACCTGACGTTGTACTAAGTTTTGTGCCGATTCACAGATAAAGATGTTTCCTTTATGTTCAGGCTTGAGCGCGGTACCGTTGTATACAACTAAACCACTTGCAGCGGTGAAGGTGCCTGTATGCGATTTTCCCATTAAATTGGGGATGTATTCTGCCGTTGTAACAGCCTTACTAATCGGATAGACTACAGCGTTGGCTTCTACAGGCGACACATTCTGCACCATATCATTGAATGTCAGGTGAGGGTTGCGGGATAAATTCCAAGGCTCCATTACGATCTGCATTACGGGATGCCTATTCGATGTTCCAAATCGATGTCCGAAAGGATCTATTGTTAAACCAAACTGACTTTTACCACCGGTGGATTGAAACTCAAAAGTTTCCGGGTTGAATCGACCATCGGCGGCAGTATAAACCACAGGAGGGCGATCGGGATGCTCTGGCGATGTAATGCTTCCTCCGTTTAATCCGCCGGTTACATATATCCATCCATCTAAGCCAATCGTTGGATGACTCATGCGTATTTGTGAAGTTTTGGTGTCATTAAAGCCTGTTAGCACAGTCTTTTTAATATCTGCAACACCATCACCGTCGGTATCTTTATAGTAATAGATATGTGGAGCACAAGTGATAAAAACACCGCCTTTCCAAGGTAAAATACCATTTGGATAGGTTAGGCCGGATGCAAATTCGTTTCTTTTATCATAGACGCCATCGGCATCCGTATCTTCGAGTAAAACAATTCGACCTAAAGTCGTTGCTTCACCTTCTTCTGCCGGATCTGGATAGCCTCGATCCTCCACCACATACATCTTTCGATTTTCATCAAAAGCGAATGCAACCGGGTCAATGACCATCGGTTCATAAGCTACAGGCTCAATGCGAAGACCCTCTTCCAGTTGGAAGGCGTCCAGCGCTTTCTGTATGCGCTCATTCTCATGTTTTTGTTTACAGCCGGCTAGCAATACAATCAGGGACGCGGCTAGGATTGGGTATTTCATGGGATTCAATTGATTATACTTTTTGCGGATAACAAACTATTTATTGGCTTTATGATCGTTTAGCAATCTCATTAATACGGCCAAAATCTTATCTGCTGCCGTTACTTCTAAATAGCTAGAACGCGCTCTCCAGGTTTCATAACCGCCAAGTTTATGATGTTTAGCTGTTGGTAAGTATCCATTGTATCCATTGGCTAATTCAATATTGAAGGTTGGCTTGAATGGACTTTTTGCTTTCAACTCTAGACCGATTTCGACAAACACCTCCGCAGGAATCGCGGTAATGGCTAAGTCTCCAATTTTGAATACCTGAAGGATTAAATCGACTTGATCCGGATAGTCTTTCATCAACAAGGTTTCACGTGCATAAATTTCTTCCAGTGATTGCATGGTTGGACCCGCAGCTTTCTTCACAATTGCTTCAGCACGCTGAATTTCTTGCGCATTTGGCTTTCTAACACCGAGTCTGATTTCTTCTTGTTTCGCCGCGAGTTTAATGTGCTTTTGTTCAGGCGCATCTTTGATTGCTGAGTAAGAAGCTCGGGCTACTTTATCTGCTACTTGGCGTAATTTTTCGTAGGGAGCTAAGGGCTGCGTTTTCTTCCCTGGCCAATTAATGTTGTTAATATCACCGCTTGTGCCATTACTCATAATACCCACAAAAGGAGGGTCGTTTTTTGCCTTTTCTTGTACAATTAGATCCCCGATACGCTCGGCAAATGCTCCGTAATAATCAGCCGATATTTCCCCTTCTCCAGTACCACCCACATAGTGTAGCGAGTAATTAGCGAGTACCGCAATTGGTTTTCCGTCTAAGGTTTTTAAATAAATACTAGGAACTTCCGGATCAATGGGGCCGGCAGGTTTTAACATATTCGGGTTTTCTACACCAGGGTTCATCTTTACCTGGTCTTGACCACCGAAAGGGTTAGGAATAGGCGTGCCCGGTTTCATATACCAGCGGCGATTGAAGACTTCTGTTTCTTCTTTGCCTACCCCCCAAGCAATTTGGGCAGGTGCTCTATTTTCATAAGCACGGATTAAGGCGTCAGCCGTTCTTTCGACAAGAAAGTCTAAATAAGCGGGTTCTGGTTCGCTTTGAAATACTCCGCAGGCTGTCCCTGCGGAGTGAGTATGCGTTGCTGACATCATCATGTTTTGAACTGGAATCCCAGTAAATTCTGATGCCCTTTTTTTTGCTTTATCCAAGGTTTCTCGAGAAACCATACATAAATCTAAGACAACAAAGCCCAGTTTGGTCTGACCATCATCTAGAACTAATGCTCTCGCATGGATATCATCGTGAATATTTCTAATCTTGGTGTCCTGCATGTTTCCATTGATAGAATATCCAATCTTTGGCGTGATATTGCTCGTTGCAGCACCCGCTTGAAATCCTTTCGCTGTTGTATTGCTTTGAGCGAACGCATGACTAGCGGAGAGGACTAGGATGAGTAGTAGTTTACAGACTGATGTTTTCATAGCTTTATTGGTTTTAGAATTATGCTGATTTGATTAGTTCATCAGGGAGAAGAGATTGGTTAGCGTACCGAATATCTTTCGGGATGCTTCGATCTCTACACGATTTGTGCCCAGCCAGGTTTCATAGCCACCTAATTTATGCTGCTCCGGAGTCGGTAAGTAACCATAGGAACCATTCGCGAAAGTGATAGTGAACGTTTTATTTTTTGGATATTGAGCTTTTAAGGCTAGACCGGTTTCGGCAAATGTCTCAAATGGAATGGCGGCAATTTGAAGGTCGCCAATTCGGAAGGTTTGAAGGATAACAGATATTTCTGCCGGCCATTCATTTTGGAGTTGTGTGATCCGCTGAGCATAGGTACGTTCCAATGGATGATTGATGGGCTTAGCATCTTCTGGTAACGCAAAGATTTGTTTCGCTAATGCTAGCTGCTTCTCGGTCGGTTTTCGAACGTTAAGTTTTTGTTCCGTCTGTTTGGCTTGTAGTTTCAACCAAGGTTGATATTTTATACCTTGTAAAGAACGGTGTACTTTTTCAGCGATATCATTCGCGACAAACTTCATTTTTTGATAAGGTGGATCTTTAGGTGCTTTTCCTTGCACATTGACATTGTTGATGTCGCCAGAAGTACCGTTAGTCATGATGCCGACAAATGGAGTTTCCGTATTATCTTTTAGCAATAGCTCTTGCATTCGATTCGCGAATACGGCAAAATAGTCCGCCGAAATATCATGCTTCGGAACGCCTCCAATATAATGCAGGGAATAATTTGCAAGAAGTGCTATCGCACGACCATCGAGTGCTTGTACCGAGAGAAAGGATACTTCAGGATCCGTCGGGCCAGCAGGTTTTACAATATCGGGGTTTCCGATTCCAGGATTAAAGCGGACAGGCTCTTTCTCGCCAAATGGATTCACAACTAACTGTTTCATATGCCATCTTCTGTTAAAGACATGTTCTGGAATATTAACAGAGCCCCATCCAATTTTTGCTGGTTCTAGTCGGTAGATCGCCATGTCGACAGCATCGGCTATCCGAGTGGCGAGCATGTCTTGATAGCGATCTAGAGGTTCGGCTGGGGACCACCCCCTACGTTTGGGGCCTTCTCCTTCAGCGCTTGTCGCAGAGTGGGTGTGAGTGCCCGCAATTAGGATATGATCAGTAGGGATTCCTGTCCTTTCCTGAATTTCTTGCTTGGCAGCATCGCATACTTTGCGCGCTAGTCCAATATTATCACATATTATGAATGCGATTTTACTATCGCCATCATCCAGGACTAAGCTTCGAGCGTGCAACTCATCATGAATATTTTTTGCTTCAGGTGGCGTTCCGAAATTTCCAACGATACCTCCACCGAGGTAAGGCGTAATTACTGTCGTTGCAGCCCCAGCTTTTAAGGTGCGTTGTTGTCCATAGCTCAATGTTGCCGATAGCAAGCAGAGCACGGCAAGTAAGAGTTGACTTACTGGTTGTTTTTTAAGTTTTCTTTCCATAATTATAAGGTTATTGTATAAGCCTTACAGATATGATGTTATGCTTTGTTCAGGTATGAATATAATTGGAGTCAAATTTAGGCATGATTGTTTTCAAAAGACTCTATAACAAATATACAACTTGTGTAGACAAGAACAAGCGATTCACATCTTTTATCTGATAATTTATTCTATTTATTTATGTTCAGGCGGCACATTGCCATATCCCCATGCTTGCTTGAATGCTGGAGGAGCTGGTGGGCTTGGTACTTTCCCTGGTGTCATTTGATTTGCTAATTCGATTCCCGTATTGGCGATTTGACGACCGGCGGAAACCTCTAAATTGGAATAGGAAGTTAGACGTGTTTCGTAACCCCCTCCATTTGGTCCCATAGCTTCCTCGGTAGGCACATAGCCTACACAGCCATTGGCTAGCTCAACGATAAAAGTAAACGGGAATCGGCTACCCTTTTTTATGTCAAGACCAAATTGAACAAAATACTCGGCTGGATTGGAAACAAAGGCGACAGGACCGACCTGTATTGCTTGGACTTCCACCTCAGCTTTGGGTCTTTTTTTAATCAACGCGTCCAATAGAAGCGTTTCTTTCGCAAAAATCCAATCTACGCTTCCGGCCTTTTCAGGGCCAAGCTTTACTAATTCCCATGATTTTTTTACCTTTTCTTTTGTGGGTATGCGTCGGTTTACCGTCCATACTTTTTGTCTAGAATCTAAAGGAATATCTTTTCCAGCGCCTCGTTTAGCGAGTAACATTGTTTTGTATGCCTCAGCACCAACGCGTCCGCCAACTAATTCCCACCATTCTTCCGCGGAAGGGTTCGCTGTTGTCGCTTTGTTATCAACCTGGGTGATATCACCACAGGCACCTTGCGTGAATACAACAGGTAGTGCTGCATTGCCGGTGACCCCGCGTAGTGTTCTTTCCATGGCGCCAATCCAGTTCGCAGAAATTCCATCAGGATTGGTGGTCGCGTGGCAAGCGAAGTTGACAACCATGCCCAACAGATTGTCATTCATATCCCAAACGCCAATGGTGCCTACATCGGGGTCGATGGGTCCGGCATAATCTAACATATCGGGATTCCCTACACCAGGATGAGTGTATGTTAGCCCGTTTTTCATGCGCATTCGTCGATTAAAGGAGACTTTATCCTCGTGCCCTACACCAACTGCGAGTTTCGCATCTTGACGATTTGCATCGGCTTCTACTACCGCAGCAATTATTTGTTGTTGTAATTTTTGTATAAAGCCGGGGTCTGAAACAATGGACATATTCGTCGCCAAATGTTTAATCATAGGATCAGCATCATCAAAATCTCCAGGCTCGGACATCGCGATAGGACCGGAAGAATGGGAGTGTGATGCCCCAATCATGATATCCTTTCCAAGGATACCGCAGGCGGCTTCAATTTCAGCGCGGCTGATTTCGACGACCTTACGCGTAACAAACAGAAGATCCAGACCAACAATGGCGACTCTTTTTTTGCCATCGTCGAAAACGACGGCGCGAACCTTACATTGATCATGAAACTTCTTATGGTAGCTTTTTCCATAGTTTCCAGGTTGTTCCATTCCTATATCTGGGGTAATGTCCTTTTCCGAGAAACCCGCTTTAAAGGTTGGATCTGCTCCTTCGAACGCGCTTGCGAACATGGTGGATAGCAGCAAGATTGTGAGTAATGAAGTGATTATCTTTTTCATCTTAATTTCGTTTAGATAAATGACTATTGCCATCCTGGATTTTGTTTCAAGTTTGGATTCAATGTGAGCTCTTGTGTAGGAATAGGATATAGATATAATCGGTTATCCCATTTTCTTGCTGTGAACCCAGGGTAAATTTCTCTAAGCTTTCCATCGGCGGGATTTCTAGCGCCTAGAATGGTTTTAGGGTTCTCGAGTAGCTTACCTGCTTTCCATCGTACGATATCATTCCATCGATCGCCCTCTGCAGAGGTTTCGATTCTACGTTCTCGGCGTATTTCATTTAAAAGCGGAGAAATTGGTTCTTCCCATTGTGGCCAGTTTGGATCTGTAAAGCCAACATTCACCGTTAGGTGAGGCATATTTACGCGATCGCGCAACAGATTGATGGTGCCATCAAGAACAGCTTGCGTACACTCTCCAAGTTCTGCTTTGGCTTCCGCATAATCGAGCAGGACTTTTCCGTATCGGAAGATAAAGTCATCGATGATAGAGGTACTAGGCAGGCGGTCTTTCTCGTAGGGGCTGTAGCCTTTGATAATAAAATAGCTTGTTGGACAGTTCGCGTTTAAGAATTCCGGCATAATCTTATTATTGACGGTGCCGTTATCATAGATTCTATAGGGGCGGTCTTCATGGTATATGGATTGACGCATCCTAGGGTCACGATTTACGAATTCTGCTGCAAAAGTGGCATCTCCTTTATAAAGGGGGCTGATGGCAATTGGTAGACCATCGGCACACAAGTAGGAATCTACGAAATCCTTACTGTAGCCGGTTTGTGGCTCACCTAATTGACGTACATTATTATGCATACGCTTGTCGGTGATGAAACGTTGCACCATGATGCCTTCCGTATTGCCTTTCAGTTCATACTGAACAAATAAATCGAAGAAATCATTTTCTGGTTTCCCTGTTTTATAAACCGAGAACAGTTTAGAGTTAATAATTTGTTCTGCGGCAGTTGTTGCTAGTTTGAGCAGTGCTTCATGCCCTGTTCCAACTTTATGATATTTGCGGAAGGTACCCTCGTATAGGGCGACTTCAGTTTTCAAGGCTAATGCGGCATATTTGGTCACTCGGTCAGTTGCAGAATTCTCTGGAAGGTTCGCAATAGCAAAATCTAAATCTGCGATTATGTTATTGGTAACCGTTTCGCGGGTATCTCTTGGAGCGGTTAATTCTGCCGACTCGGGGGTTAAAGCGCTATTAATCCAAGGAACTTCCCCAAACATCTTCAGCTTTTCGAAGTAATGGAAGGATTTGAAAAAACGTATTTCTGCTTCGGCAGTCTTTAGAGCAGCGTCTGTAATCGTCATTGCCGCGATGCGGTCTAATGCATAATTACATCGACGAATTTGAAGCCAGTCTGCTTTTCCCCATCCTCCGTTTGTTGCTGGAACGTTATATTCATTCCAGGTATATATATTTCTGCTACTAGGGACTTGATTGTCACTTGCGTTGTCAATATTAAACCAGGCTAATCGAGCGTCATAAAGTGTCGCATAGAATTGATTAGCATACATTTCCACGTCTGATGCGCTTTTCCAAAAGGTAGCATCGCTAATTTCATCAAGGGGGTATTTTTCTAAGAAATCATCGTTACAGGATGTGGCTAAGAGTATCGCCAGCAAACCTATTTTATATATCTTGTTCATTATGTTTGTTTTTAAATGAATCCTGATTAAAAGCTGAAATTTGCACCGAATGAGAACGAACGAAACATCGGATACGCACTCGGCCCTGGTAGTTCTGGATCTGAAATTTTGATCATCTTCGTCCATGTAAACAAGTTGCTTCCTGTAAAGAATACCCGAATTCGATCAGAGCTTATTTTCTGTGTTAACTCTTGCGGAAGCGTATATCCTAAAGTTGCTTGCTTTAGACGGAGATAAGCTGCATTTTGAAGATATCTTGTTTGGACGGTGGTAATATCAGCGGCTCCTGCAATAATTGGTCTAGGGAAGAAAGCATTTGGATTTTCTGGAGACCAATAGTCCATTGCTACTTTAGGAATTCCCACCCATTCATTGGAATACTGTGTTAGGTAGAACAGATTTGACATTACTAAATCACGCTTTCCAACACCTTGGAAAAAGATATCCATATCGAAACCTTTCCAAGCGAAGTTTGTGCGGAGTCCAAAGCTATAGCGTGGTGTATTATTTCCAATGATACTCATGTCGCCTGGATCACTTAAGGTTTGAGCGCCTCTTGTAATCTTTCCATCTCCATTAATGTCGACCATCCACAAATCGCCAGCCTGTCTTTTACGGCCGTTAATATTGGATTGGTCTAGCGCTAAGGCTTCTTGATCAGTTTGGAATAAACCTCCTGTGGTTAGTCCCCAAATATTACCCATTTTTGCGCCAACATAATAGTCTGAAATCAATCCAACAGGGTTGTTGAATTTGGTGATCTCGGCAGAGTAATCTGATAGAATCCCCGTGATACCATAGCTGAATTCCCCCACTTTATCATTCCAGTTTATGCTTAGGTCAAATCCGGTCGTTCTAAGGTCAGCAGCGTTCGCTTGCGGCTCTGTTTCTGCTATGACGGCCGGCAATGTTTGCGACTTCGTCAGCATGTCTTTTGTATCCCTGGTATAGAAGTCAAATGATCCGTTAAGTCGATTATTTAGGAATCCGAAGTCTACACCGAAGTTCTTTTGTGTTACGGTTTCCCAGGTTAAGGTTGAGCTTACAAGGCCTGGAGCATAGACTGACATGGGTCTATCGCCATTCAGTAGATAGTTAACTTCCGCTGCCGACATTGTCGCGATATACGGGTAATAACCGGAAACATTTTGATTTCCTAGGTTACCGTATGAAGCTCTAAATTTCAATTGATTGATGCTTGATTTCAAGGGCTCGAAGAATGGCTCATTGTCTATTCTCCAACCAACGGATACCGATGGGAAGAACGCAAATCGATCGCGTTGTGCGAACTTTGACGTCCCGTCATACCGACCATTGAATTCAATCAAATACCGATCAGCATAGCTGTAGTTGATACGAGAGAATGCTCCACGGATAGCATATTCATCTATACCGTCGTATGCAAAGCGGTCTCCAGAAGCAAGATTAATATAAGGGACATTGTTTATGATTAAGTTGCGGCGCTCAGCGGTTACTGAATTATATTGCGCATGCTCTTGGTTGAAACCAACCATGACTTTAAAATTGTGTTTTTCGGCGAATGTCTTTGTATAATCCGCATAAGCATTAAATACGTAGTATCGATCATCATAATTGGAACGAGATACGCGACTCGGGTTACTTCCACCATAATAGCCCATCACATCACCTTTTACATTGTAGAAGGGTTGCTTTGCTAAATAAGACATTTGTTTGGTGGTCTTATTGTTAAAGGAATAATCAACGTTAATTGTTATTTCCTTGATGGGTGTAATCTTGACTAATCCCGTCATCCACATATCATTGACGTGGCGTGTTTGATAGCCACCTTCGCTTAGCATTTGCGCCGGGTTGAAGATGGAGCCCTCATGTGCCCAATTTCCATTCGGATCTTTCACCGGTTGGGTGGAGTATACATTCGTTTGATAGATGGTTCCATCCTCAGGGAATGAGCTTCTGAACTGCGAATCGTTGGGGGGGAAGTGCTTGTTTCCGTTGTTGATACTAACCTTCGTGCCTACTGTAATCCATTCTTTGATATGGTAGTTTAAGTTGGTCATGAAGTTGTATCGCTTATAGTATTCATCGAAGAGGTCTTTGTTAGTTAGGCCATTTTGTTTGATAAATGAAAAAGATGAATAATAGTCGAATTTTTCGGATCCCCCTGTGATACTCGCGGTATGCTGTTGCATAGGATAGCTTTTGTTCATCAGTACGTCCTCCCAATTCGTATTAGCGACACCGCGCCACTCATCTAGGGAGCTGGGATGGATGATTGAGTTCGGCTTGGATGGATCATTATAGTGAGCCATCATGGCTTCCATGGTGATGTCATCGAAGTAGTTTCGTCCGTTTACACGCATGGAAGCCTCATTCATGTACGCGATTCTATCTTTGGTGTCAATAAAGTCGATTTTACTGGTTGGGCTATTGGTTGAAAATAAAGTTGATAAACTAATAACTGGTTTATCTTTCTTACCTGATTTTGTCGTGATCAGGATGACCCCATATGCGGCACGAGCGCCATAGATGGCCGCTGAGGCTGCGTCTTTTAAGATGGTCACACTTTCTACGTCGGATGGACTGATGAGGTTAGGGTCCATTGGAATACCATTAACGAGCACTAATGGTCCGCCGCCATTGATTGACGTATTTCCGCGGACGTTGAATGTGGCGGCTTTACCGGGTGCACCAGAGCCTTCGGTCACGTTTAAATTGGGAGCGGTGCCCTGTAAACCTTGTCCTAGCGTTGTGATTGGTCGACTTTCCAACACTTCCGACGTTACGGTTGATACTGCACCAGTAAGGTTTTCTTTTTTCTGGGTACCATAACCAATGACTACGACGTCACCGATAGAAGTTACATCGGACTGAAGCGTTACGTCTGTTATTCCGGTGCTGGAAATCGCTAATTCTTGGGTAACATAACCCACTGTGCTAAATACAAGTGTTTTGTCTGTACCCGAGGATTGAAGGCTATATCCACCTTGAGCATCTGTTGATGTGGCGGCGGAAGATCCTTTAATCTTTACGCTGACACCTTCAAGTGGTACGCCTTCCGCATTTCGGACGGTTCCAGTCAATGTTTTCTGTTGAAAAATGTTGCGGAATACAACATTTGTTTTCTTGAGCGACTTGCCCTTCATGGAGAACAAGTACGTATCACGATCCGTGTCGGAATAAGCCGATAAGGATCCCGTGGACAATATCAAGCCGGCGCTGATAAAAAATACACGGAGTGTTCGCGATAGATGCTCTTGGCTGCTAATCTGTTCCATATGCATTATTTGAATTAAACTTGACTTAGTCTCCGAATCACCTGTTAGCTGATTCCGAGTGATAGCGAAATTTGTACATAAGAGTTCCATGTCCCTCTTTTTCGCTATCTAAAAAGGGCTTTTTATTCTGGACAATCTTGTAAGTCTTCGTTCGGTGAATCCAAATGTATCTAATGCACGGTTTAGGGTTCTCTTACGCTAACCATTTGGATGCATCGTCTATGTTTTCAGCATGTATAGAGAAGGGTTTTGCAATAGTGATTGCTATTGTCTTCTCATAATTTTCGGTATT
>JBEBRI010000009.1:0-41539 GCA_040394915.1 Sphingobacterium sp. | reverse complement strand
TTGAGTAGGTCAGTTGTCGTGACTATTCCTACTAGTTCTTCGTCTTCAACGACTGGAATTGAATGAAAGGAATGCTTGGATAATAATTCTGTCGCCTCTTTGATCGTACTATTCGGTGGGATACTCACTGGCGATTTCGCCATCAACTGAGAAACAGTATAGGTATCATACACCACCGATTCGATATCGTCATCATCAGTGACATCTACATAGCTGATTTTTAGAAGGTCTGAGTAGCTTACAACACCAATGAGCTTTTTGTTTTCGACAACGGGAAGGTGACGGATATTGTGCTTCTTAAATAAGTTTTCCGCATCATAAAGGCTATCCTTCTGAGTCAAAGTGATAAGCTCTTTACTCATGATTTGGGATACTGGGACTCTCTGTTTCATAACTCTGTAATTTGAATAAACGCTGCATTAGCGTATAGTCAAATATCCATGCAATCGAAAAGAATTCCTAGGTGAACGATTACTTTTTAAAATGATTGTGGTCTTGTAAATTTTAAAAACAATTTCCTAACTTAGTAGCTTGCCTATTATAAAATTATAATGAACAAGCCTCTTCTAAGGATCTTGTTTTTCTCCCATAGTTATTTCAGTGGGATTGAGTTAAAGAAATGGTTTAATGGTCCATTTCCTTCTCCAATTTGGAAGTCTTTTCCAGCGACTATCGCTTGATGTACGAATTCTATTCCTCCTTTGACAGCCGTAGTTAATGATTGGCCTAAAGCTAGATAGGACGCGATCGCAGCAGATAGGGTACAGCCCGTGCCTCGTGTATTTCGAGTATCAATACGCTGTGTTTTAAATGCTATGGAATCCGAGCTGTTGGTTTTTAATAGGCTGCTTAATGTATCATCGGCAAGATGGCCTCCTTTAAGTAATACCGCATGTAGACCTTTTGTTAAAAGAATATCTATTGCGAGTTCCATATCTTCTAGATTTTTTACTGACATTCCCGTTAATACGGCAGCTTCATCTAGGTTGGGGGTTACTAGGGTAGCGAGTGGATACAGCTGTCGAATACATGCTGCTATGGTTTCTTCATCTTGTAATTGATGTCCTGAAGTAGATAACATCACAGGATCTACTACAATGGGGCCTTTATAGTTTTCTAAAATACGAGAGATGATGTCGACTTGTTTGCTATTCGCTATCATCCCTATTTTAATCGCATCGGGATAGACGTCATCGAAAACACAGTTTAATTGTTCTTCTACTGCTACATCAGGAATTGGGTAAACCGCTTTGACGCCAGTCGTATTTTGAACCGGGAGAGAAGTGACAATCGTTGTCGCATAACAACCAATCGCAGATATAGTTTTGATATCTGCTTGTAGGCCCGCGCCAGCAATATTATCAAAGCCGGCTATGCTTAAAACTGTCTTTAACGATGTGGAGTTCTTAGATTGTTCCATTTTTTTGAGCGATCCCTTCAAATATAGGCATGTTCATTCAAAGTAGGCTGATATGGCGTAAATCTATCTAGCATTCCTTCGCACTATCCTGTGCGAAGGAATGCTCGCGATTGCAAAAGATGATTAACGAACAGCTTCCAAAAGCTTAGGAATTCGCAAGATTGTATCTCTATCTTTCTGTTTTTCGGCTTCAGAAATTTGGTCCCACGGCACGAGCGAAGGATGTAGTTTGTGTTCGTCATTGCGAATTGGAGCATAATCCCAGCCATATAGATAACGATGTGCCATCCATCGTTTATGTTCTATAATGGCTAACGATTCAATCTCTTCTTTGCTGAAGTGTAGGTCTCTATTCGAAAGCGGATTTAATGATTTACCAATGAGCAATAGTTTGAAAGGGATATGATCAGCCTGTGTTCGATTAGCATCCTTGGCATCTTCGCTTAGCGTATGCCAATCCGAAGTATAACGCTTACTCTCGGAAGCTTCACCGGAAATTAGCTTCTGATAGTCGTCGTGTATAGCTTGTGCCATCCGGTCTTGCTTTTCACCGGTAATGAATTCTATGCTACAAGTTTCCTCAATTCCTCCAAAGAAATGAATGCGCTGATTTTCGGTACTGCTTTCCATTAATGCACGCAATCCCTTTCCTTCAGCATTTAGCGTGTAAATAGGAAAGTCTAGCTGTCGACTTTGTTGTAAGAGCTCTAAAGCATTATTTAAATTCGTCTCATCATCATCGAAAGCATTCACTACGATCGTATGTTGAGCTGTATTCGCTAGTTGTTCCTGCTCCAATAGCGCATGAAAGGAACCATTGAACTCATGAAAGCTGATACTACCAATTTTATGCGCCATCGGGTAACGCTCTTGAAACAGTGCTTGTTCTTTTTTCGCCGCATCTGTGTAGATTGCTATGGTGGGTTCCCGTTCAGGATGTACATGCAGCATACGCAGCGCCTGCAAAAGGATTGCCTTCGCAAAATGGCCAAAGCCTATAAAGACAACTTTCTCCAATTGCGGTTGGCCAATGCGCTCTAAGTCGATTAATAGTTGACTAAAGAACTGACGGGCAACCATCTTATGGATATTGAAGAAATGTAGCTCTACGCTGTTGTTTGCGAACTTTAAATCAGCATTCCGCACCAATTCGATCAATCGAGGATTTCTTAAATGTACATAACAGCGAAGTTTATTCGCACTGTGGGACTTCTTATAGATTTGCTGAACCGATTCGACAATTTCAATAACAGATTGTTCATTATCTAGAAAAACAATGAGATCCGCCGCACGTTTGATTCCTGCTTCAATCAGTGTACTTTCTTCTTCCGCATTGCCGGTAATTAGAAGATGACCCTCTTTTTTTATAGCTGAGCTATCGGCGGGTTCATTTTCCTTCTCAATCATAACGCCTTTCCGAGGGTAATCTTTTTTTAAGCTCTGTACAATTTGTCTTCCCTTTTTGGATAGACCAACGGAAATCAAATGATTCTGTTTGAAAGAGGCCAATAATAGGGTGTATTGCTCACTAAAGACCTTTTGGATAATTTTAAAGGCTCCAAATAACAGGATAACGATGGTGAAGACTTTGGCGAGTATCAACTCCCATGGAATATTTTCATCTTCAAGGGAAGTAGCAGAGGGATCACTGCCGAATGCTATTTTTATTATGCGATATATTCGATCAGGAAGATAGCGTAGACTATTGCTTTCTGGGTAAAGTTTAGACAAACCTATCCAAGATATGGTAATCAATGTGATGATAAATATAATACCAAGTATTCCTTTTTGCATTCTATTGAGCTTCATTTTGAATGCTATTTAAGTTTTTGAGCGGTGCTTTTTAGTAAGTTTTCGACTTCTTTCTTGAGCTGTACGTCCTTCACCTTTGCTAGTTGTAATGTCGTTACCTCATACATGCGCTTGCCAATGTATTTTGTCTCCGGCTTGGCGGCAAAATAATCCGCTAAGATTGCTCTGGATAGAGGATGCTGTGCGAAGTTTACCGCAAGGTATTGCAGGTCTGCATCAGTCTTAATCGGATAGTGTTTTTTGATCAGTTCTACCACGCCTACGCTAGCGTTCGGCGATAGGCTACGAACATCAGGGTCTTGGAAATACCATGTGTTATAGTCTTTCTTATTCCCGTTATAAGCGAGGATAGCACCGGTTTCTTCATCGTATTTCTTTCCGTAGAACTTCTCTAAGTCGTCAGCAAGCTGATTGGCTGAAGTCGCTACATTGCCCGGTATTTCCCACACACTGATAGACTTTCCAGCCATCAAGCCTTCAACTGTCAGTATCTTTTCTTCGCTAGGCAGGATATGAATATAATCGAAAGAGGTATTAATAAATGGCATGGTTAACACATTCCCATTGTTAGCATCAATTAATTTAGCCGAGAAGCCAAAACGTTCCGCATCATCTTGAATGAATATCGTTTGGTCATCCTTTGAAAATTGGAAGAATTTAGAATACTTACTGATCATAATGGTTTGACCAAAGGATTTCTTACGATCTAAATTCCAAAGGCGCATATGATTAGCGTCTTCGGAAATTGCCAATACATTCCCTTGGTTATTGAACATTAGGAATGGAAATTCAATTGTCGGAATCTCCATGATGGTTGTGTAATCCTTCGTGTCCAATACCTTTGCTTTCCCATTATTGCCGACGATTACAAGGGCTGTACCTTGCTTATTATAAGTCCCACTACTTAATAGGCCTTTCTCTTCTTTAATAACCTTCTTAGAATTTATATCAATAATTTGCCAAGAATCCTTGCCAACGACAATCATACGCTTTAAGTCAGGACTTGCAGCAAATCCGCCGAGAGGATCTTTTGTCTCATAGGTCACTAATTTTTTACCGGTCTTTAGATCCCAGATACCAAAACCGTTGGTTCCTGTTCGCGCAAGCACCTGCGTTTGCTCTTTGTTAAATGAATAGTTCTTCACTTGACTTTCAAAAGCTTTCCCTATCTCTTTACCTGTATTGGCATCAAAGGCATGCGTAAATCCTTTCTTGTCTTTCGCAATAAAAATATTTGAAAGTGGAAGGAAGTGGATAAAAGTGATCTGCTCTTGAATGCTAAAGTAGTTCTTCTTTACCTCAGCAGTTTCAAGGTTCAGTAAGTCAACGCCTTTACTTCCGCGATTGAGTATATAAAAGTCTGCATCTCGTTTACCAGGGATGCCCGCGAGATAGCTTGTATCTACATAGAATTGCGCCAATTTCAAAGGGCTATTCTTCACGTTTTTGATAAAACTCAGCGGTTTATTATAGATGATCTCCTGTGTCCAATCTGGTGAGTGGTAGTCCATGTCCATCGGGTCCTGCGCAATCATTTTTGCGAAGTTTGTACTAAAAAATAAGTTCTCCGAGAGAGCCGTATATTTTATGCGCTTTCCGTCGCCGTCGAACAAATCGATCACCTGATCGTTTCCTGCAGCTATGGTCCCGTCATGATTAATGCCGGCAAAGGCATAATTTCCAGAAGGAGGTTTAATCTCAAACTGTTTTTTTAAGCTATAATCCACATAGTGGAGACCATCCTTATTGATAAATGCGAGCTGTTTTCCTGATTCGCTAAACATCGGACGTTTAATACTGCCCGTAAGCATCTTTGTAAAAACAGGTTTGGGTTCAACACGATGAAGGTCATAAACACGTAGTTCAGTGGATTGATCCGCAGAGAGCGTTAAGACTAACGTCTGATCGACTTGATCAAAGTAGGCCGAAGCTGTAGATGAGAGGGGAACTTCTGCTAGCGGCTTCTCTTGACTATTCTTAATATCAGTTAATGTTAGTTGGTTTCCCTTTCGAAATAGGACTGCATTTCCTGTCGGAGAAATTGCTAGCAAATAGAGGAAGGTACTGTCTTGGTTTTTATATACAGTTGTTGCCTTATCATTTGTAATATCATAGCGTATGATATCGGATTGATCGTTGGTGCTGTATATGCGGTTTAGCTGATCAAAGAGGGGGCGTCTGGGTTGACGAGTGTGTATATCGTTGATCTGTTTCACCAGGTTGCGGCTTACAGCATTCCAAACTTGTAGCACGTTCTTATCAGCGCCCACATTCGCATAGGTGGCGATCCATGTTCCGTCAGGGGAGAAGCTTGCACTTCCCGGATTGCTGTTAGGCATAACCGTTAAATCATCTTGAATCGCTAGCATAGAATGTGCAAATAATTTCGCGCTTTCATCACCTCGTCGGGTAGCTTCAGCAATGTAAGCGGCACCATCACCATATTCACTTTGCGTCAATTTATTAATCCCAGAAGCATATAGCGAACGCGCGAGATTTCGCAATGCCGCATTCTTCTGATTCCAAGCAATAATTCCGGCGATGATTGCTAGAATCCCTAAGATGGAAATAGCAATTGCAATGCGTTGTATATTCTTATTCTTTTTCTTAATCTTCTCGAGCTGATAAGCTTGATCACGCTTGGTCAACTCGCCAAGTGGAACACCTAGAATACCGGCTATGATTTTTAATAGGGCTAAGTCAAGACGTTGCTTATACTCGTCAACTGCGGTCTTGATCTCCGGATGACTCTTTCCATCCGCTTGCAATTTATGTCGATAAGCTTCTGCTGAGGTAAAACCTTCTTCTGTACTGTGTGGAATACGGACATCGGCAGCGAGTACTTCTTCTGGCTGCTCCTTGACGATATGTCCTTCAGAGTCTATATTAAATCGCAGTTCTTCCGGGAAACATTGCAAGTCAGAGTTTTCGCCTTTGTATTCAGGTTCTCCTGATAGAATCAGCGCTATGATTTGCTTTGATTTTCCCGACTTTTTAAAATATCGGATTTCATCACGCACATACATTGAGTTGGCAGATCGTGGCGAACTCAAGTAGATCAGAAAGTCAGAACGATCTAAAGCATCCGTTAGGGAGTTGTTTAAGCTTGAACTTGCAGACAGCTCCTTCTCATCTTGGAACACTGGATAAATCTGCCGCGGTATTTCCTCTCCCTTGGCATTCTTTGTGCCGATTAAGTCGGCGGGTATTTCGTAGGTTTCTAGGGCATGATGTAACCAATCGGCCCACGTTCTTCCTTCACCTTGGTTATCGCTATGACTGTAACTGATAAATGCCTTATAACGCTTAACAGAGTCTTTCGCTGGATTTTCCATAGTAGGTTGTTTCGTTAGGTATCTGTGTGTGTTCGAAGAATCTATCGCAAAAACCAAACCTTTTTTCGCTAATCGATTTTATTTATCAGAACAATAGGTAGTAATCTTACTTTTTTCTACCTTTAGGCACCTTTTTAAAACATACGATATAGCAGTTACGTAAAAGTAAAGTATCGTAAAATATGATTCACAAACAAAACAAGATGTTTTGGGCATTGGCAATATCACTTTGTCTTGCTCAATCATTTCATGCGTATGAAGGACTCGCGAGAGAATCTTCAAGCATGCAAGCTATGGATAGCTTAACGATTGTATCTGCTGAGCAGATAAATCCAACCAGTATTGATCTACTGCTTTCTAATCAAAAACGGATAAGTCTCGATTTCTATGGAGATAATATCTTTCGTGCGTTTTATGATCCCAATGGGGGAATTCTTCGAGATCCGCAGGCAAAACCTGAGGCACAAATCCTTGTGGATAATCCGCGTCGTGCATTGAAGGAATTAGCCTTAAGTGAGAAAGATGGAAACATTGTTATACAGACTTCTCGTATGCGGATTAACTTTTCTAGGGCTAGTACACAATTTGAAATTACCGACTTGAAAACGGGAAAGAGAGTGCTGAAAAGTCTTTCTGCTATTCAATTTGAGGATAAGAAGTTTCAAATTGATCTTTTGGAAAGGGAGGATGAATACTTCTTTGGTGGAGGTGTACAAAATGGTCGTTTCACGCATAAAGGAAAGGCTATTCTGATCGAGAATACCAACTCTTGGACAGACGGCGGGGTGGCTTCCCCAACACCTTTCTACTGGTCTGATAAGGGATACGGCGTCATGTTCTATACCTTCAAGAAAGGCCGTTATGATTTTGGCGCAAAGGAGAAAGGAAAGGTTAGCTTATCCCATGAGTCCGACTACTTCGACGCTTTCTTTATGGTCGATCAAGATGCAGTATCCTTGTTGAATGATTTCTATCAACTAACAGGTAACCCTGTATTGATTCCTAAGTTTGGTTTCTATCAGGGGCATCTAAATGCCTATAACCGCGATTACTGGAAGGAAGATCCAAATGGGATTCTATTTGAAGACGGTAAACGTTATAAAGAAAGTCAGAAAGATAAGACAGGTGTTCGTGAATCATTAAACGGTGAATTGAATAACTACCAATTCTCCGCTCGCGCAGTTATTGATCGATATAAGGCTCACGATATGCCATTGGGTTGGATATTACCGAATGATGGCTATGGGGCGGGTTATGGACAAACTAGTACGATAGATGGCAACATCGCTAATCTACGAAGCTTAGGCGATTACGCCCGGGAGCGAGGTGTGGAGATAGGATTATGGACACAGTCGGATTTACATCCAAAAGATGGCATTGAAGCATTATTGCAAAGGGATATTGTAAAGGAAGTTCGAGATGCGGGGGTACGAGTACTTAAAACAGATGTAGCGTGGGTAGGTGCCGGATATTCTTTCGGGTTAAATGGCGTTGCTGATGTCGGTCAAATAATGCCTTATTACGGCAACAATGCGCGTCCGTTTATTATTTCTTTGGATGGATGGGCAGGCACGCAACGTTATGCGGGTATATGGTCAGGCGATCAAACAGGAGGAATGTGGGAATATATCCGATTTCATATCCCTACTTATATCGGTTCAGGTCTATCTGGACAACCAAATATTAGTTCCGATGTGGATGGTATTTTCGGAGGAAAGAACAACGTCGTGAATACACGCGATTTCCAATGGAAGACGTTTACGCCAATGCAACTTAATATGGATGGGTGGGGTAGCAATGAGAAATATCCGCATGCCTTGGGTGAACCGATTACCTCCATTAATCGGCATTACTTAAAATGGAAATCAGAGCTCATGCCTTATGCATATAGTATTGCTAAAGAAGCGGTTGATGGGAAACCGATGATTCGTGCCATGTTTCTAGAGCAATCCAATCCCTATACGTTAAGCACGGCTACTCAATATCAGTTCCTATATGGTCCCTACATCTTAGTCGCGCCAATTTATCAGGCTACTGCGATTGATACGGTTGGGAATGATATCCGGAATCATATTTATCTACCAGAAGGCACATGGCTTGATTATTTTACCGGAGAAACCTACGCCGGAAATCAAGTTATCAATAATTATAAGGCACCATTATGGAAACTCCCAGTATTCATTAAGCGCGGTGCTATCCTGCCGGTCGCTAATGCCAATAATCATATCGGAGAGATTGATAAGCAATTGCGGATTGTTGAATTCTATCCTTATGGCGAAAGCTCATTTAAGTTATATGATGATGATGGGAGAACGGAGGCTTATCGCTTAGGCGAAGGGGTAGAAACAATGATTCATTCCAAAGCGGATCAGTCGGGCAATGTGTTACTTAGCTTCGCAGAGGCAAAAGGAAGCTTTAAAGGATTTGATCCCCTGCAAGCAACGGAGTTTCGTGTAAATGTGACTGAGCGTCCTAAGAAACTGGAGTTGAAAGCCGGCAATCGCAAGATTAAATTGCAGGAAGTGAAATCGAAAGAAGCGTTGAAGAACGCAACAAATGCTTATTACTATGAGGAGCGCCCCAATTTAAATCAATTTGCGACAAAAGGATCAGCATTTGCTGCGGTTGAGATGTTTAAAAACCCCGTGATAATCGTAAAATCAGAAGCATTAGACATAACGAAAGAGGCCTTGACGTTGAGCATGAAGGGATATGCATACAATCCGAATAATAGCTATGCATCACACACCGGTCAATTAAATAGTCCTAGCAATGTGCAGGTGAAAGATGCCAATGCGAAAGCGTATACTTTACGTCCAACTTGGGATGCGGTCAACAATGCAGACTACTATGAAATTGATTTCCAAGATATGCACTATAGCCTTATCCGAGACACTACTTTATTGTTTGAAGGTTTAAAAGCTGAATCTGATTATGAATTTAAGATCCGCGCAGCTAATAAAGACGGTTTCTCAGATTGGCGCCAGTTTTCAGCGAAAACTAAGGCAAACCCATTGTTATATGCGATTAAGGGTATTGTTGCGACGACTTCGGTTCCAAATCAAGGAGGCGAAGGCATCGATAAGCTATTTGATTACGATGAGGGAAATATGTGGCATACCGCGTGGGGAAATAAGGCAGTTCCATTTGAAATCGTTATGGATCTAAAATCCTTTAACCAATTGGATAAGTTTCAATATCTTCCACGTTCAGGAAGAGGTAATGGTGTGATCTTAACTGGTAAGGTTAGCTATAGCAGCGATCAAGCGCATTGGGAGCCTGCAGGTGAATTTACGTGGGCGAATACGGACGAGGTGAAGGTTTTCAATTTCGATAAGCGTCCAAATGCACGTTATATTAAGATTGAGGTGAGCAAGGCTGTCGGTGACTTCGGATCAGGGCGAGAGCTTTACGTATTCAAGGTGCCTGGTACAGAAAGTTATATCCCAGGAGACATCAACAATGACCGTTTGATTAACAGAAATGATTATACCTCTTACGTCAACTATACTGGTTTACGTCAGGGTGACGCCGACTTTGAAGGCTATGTAAGCAATGGTGATGGTAATAAGAATGGCTTAATTGACGCTTACGATATCTCTGTTGTGGCAACACAAATCGATGGGAAAGCGAAGCCGAAGAAAGAGGAGCATTTGAAAGGTCAGGTATCGATTTCAACAGCGAAGACTAATTACGCAGCAGGTGAGACGGTAGAAATCCTTGTGAAAGGAACTGATCTAAATGCGGTCAATGCGTTGAGCTTTGCACTTCCGTATGCGGTTCAAGATTTTGAATATGCAGGAATCGAGAATTTAGCTTTGAAACAAATGGACAATCTTACGAACGATAGATTGCATACCAATGGACAGAAAGCACTTTACCCAACATTCGTTAATGTGGGCGATAAGGAGACCGTCAATGGAAGCAAGGAGTTGTTTATTATCAAATTGAAAGCGAAGCGCAATTTGAAATTCAGCTTGAAAGCCATTGATGGAATTATTGTAGATAAGAATTTAAAGAGTATAAATTTTTAAAAGGCTGATTATATGATCTTCACCTGTTAGAAAGGGTAAATCAATTGAATAGGGAAAGCAGGGGAGATAGTAAAGGAAAGGCGAGTCGTGTAAATGACTCGCCTTTCTCGTTTTAAAAGCTATATCCGAAACTCACATAAGGCCAATAAGGAATAAAGTTCCCTTCAGCAATTAGTGGTGCAAAACCGGCTCGGAAAAGGAATCCTCCATCTAGCGGTTGTTTTCGATAGCCAAATATTAAGTTTCCCGTTACTGTTTTTGCTTTATCCGATTCGATAAAAAAGATTTCACCTTCATCGTCCACTGTACCGGAAATAAATGTCGCACCCGCACCAACCTCAAAGTAGTGACCGTTCTTTCCCAAGAGATAATTTAGGGACACAGGCAAGGTAAAGAGGCTATTGCCGTCGATTGCGTAGTAACTTACCCCAACGCGTCCACCCAATCCGTCTGGTCTATTTTGGAAACGCGTATCATAATTAAAAGAATAAGTTAGCCCAGTTCCAAATAGTTCAAAATAGACACCCTGTGCTCTTTTGTTTTCAGACTGCTCTTGGCGAAAAGTTGTATAGCTATAATCCGATCGGATTGCCGACGTATTTGCGCTGGAGGAGCTGGATGAAAATGCTGTTTGTGCAGTGAGTGAACCCGCGCATAGCATCAAAGTTAAAAATGGTAGTAGTTTTCTTTTCATATTTTCTTAGTTGGTATCATTATTCTAGCTAGGAAACGTATTAATAAAAGAAAACGCAACAGTGTGACAATAATATAAATAGAACGCGAGATAATTTGCCTTTCGCTATACTTTTACCAAGGTGTAGCGCAGGTTTCCTGATCTATATAATTCCTTGATACATCGTTATCGGCCAAATCTAAAAGCATTACTTAAGGGATGCTTCTTTCCTTTGATCCAGTCCGAAACCATTTCCATACCCGTTACCGAAAAGGTAATTCCATTGCCGCCAAATCCCAATACAAAGTAGGAGTTTTTAAAATCCTGATGCTCTCCGATGTAGGGTAATGCGTCTTTCGTTTCGCCGAATGTACCTGCCCAACGGAAGTCTAAACGGAATGTTATTTCTGGGAATAATGATTCAAATTTCGCTTGGAGTCTCCTGCTTTTTACCTTTAATAGTCGATCTCTCTTTTCCGGATTTTGGAAATCCTCATCCTCGCCACCGATTAAAAAACGGAAGTCATCGGATGTACGCAAATATAGATAAGGGGAGGAGGTATTCCACATCAGGACATCTTTGTATTTACGCCAAAGTTTTTTATCAACTTCTGAAATTATTGCATAGGTACTTAGCAAATTGACGAACTTCTCTTTAATCATGTTGGCACTTTCATAGCCCACGCAGTACACGATTTTCTTGGCCTTAATCTGCGCCTGCGTATTTAATGTGCAAAGGTTGAAGCCTTTTTTATATTCGACTTCGACGAGTTCAGTTTTATCATAGATTTGCAGACCTTTTTGATGATTTAGCGCCAGCAGCTCATGTGCCAAAGTAAAGGCGTCGACACTAGCACCCTGTTTGGAAAGAATCCCGCCATAGTTCTTATGAATCCCGTAATCTTTTAATATCTGTTCACTTTCTAACCATTCGACTTGGAAACCAGCTTGTGCTCGCGCTTCAAATTCTTGAAACAACCAAGGCACATCTTTTTTAGCGGAAGCAAAATAAAGTGAGTTTTTACGTCGAAAACCGGCTTTCGATTTAATTGAATCGCAAATCTCGGCTAACTTGTCGATGGCATCCGAACAGGCCTTGTAGCTAGCGATGGCGGTCTTTTCACCTAACATCTCCTTTAATTTAGAAAGAGGTGCATCGATCTCATATTGCAACATGGAAGTCGTTGCGGAAGTACTGCCGTTGCAAACCTCCCTTTTGTCGATCAGGATTGTTTTCAACCCATCCTGCATGCATTGATGTGCGATTAACGAGCCCGTAATTCCGGATCCAACGATCAATACATCACATTCTGCATCGTGATGTAAGGAGGGATAGCTATTTAATATACCATTCTTTATTAACCAAAATGGTTCGTTAGATTTTAAATCCATATTGCTTTTGTTCGTTAGTGAAAGAGTAATCTATGGTAGGATCACCATATTGTAAAACAGGAAATAGTTGGATTTGTTTAAGTGCGGGAAAATAAAAAAAAAGCCACCTCGAAAGGTGGCCGATTATTAATTGTCATATTTCTTATGCTAGGATAAATTGTAGATCCGCTTGGAATTTCACTTCGTCACTTACCATAACACCGCCTGTTTCAAGCGCAGCATTCCAAGATAAGCCAAATTCGCTACGGTTAATCTTACCAGTCACGGTATAACCCGCTTTTTGATTTCCCCAAGGATCTTTGCCGATACCGCCAAATTCCGCTTTGAAGGAAACTGGTTTCGTTAAATCTCTAATCGTTACATCGCCAGAAACCTTATATTCCTCATCGTCAACTTTAGTGATTCCTGTCGATACAAACTTGATTTCTGGGTAAGTTGCTGCATCGAAGAAGTCGCCACTCTTTAAGTGTTGATCTCTTTGTTCGTTTTTTGTATTGATGGATTCTGTTTTGATAAGAACAGTTACTTGTGCGTTCTCGATCGTTTCTGAATCATTTTCTACCGTTACAGCGAAGTCTTGAAAACTTCCTTTCACTGTAGAAATCATCATATGTTTTACTTTAAATTCAATCTCACTGTGTGCAGTGTCTAATGTCCATTGTGCCATATTCTTTTCTTTAGTTTTTCTTAATATTTATACAACAAAAATCGGGAGCTTTTGTGTGCTATGCATTGATGTATGTTAAGAAATGAAATTTTCTTCAGTTATTTTCATTTCTAGCCTTTAGATAGCTCATTTCATTTTTGATCGCGTCCCTGCCGCCCATGCAACGCTAGGTGTAATATGAATAAATTTACTTATTTTGTCTTTCATAGAGAAAACCGAATTTATTTTGCCGATCAATTCATTAAAGCGATCATGAGAATAACCCTAAAAGATATTGCCAAGGAATTAAATCTTTCTGCTTCGACTGTTTCGAAAGCCCTATCCGATAGTTATGAAATCAGTGCGGAGACGAAGAAATTAGTGAAGGAGTATGCTTCTAAGCATAATTTTCGTCCCAATAAAATGGCTCAAAATTTAAAAACAGGCAGGTCAAATACCATCGGAGTGGTCATGTGTAATATTAGTAATAATTTTGTTGCGCAACTGCTTGATGGAATTCAAACGGCGTCGGAAGCGGGAAATTACGATCTTATCATTATGCAAAGCCGAAATTTGGAGAGTCTAGAAAAACAAGCAATCGAGGTTTTACGTATGCGTGGAATCGATGGGCTACTATTGGTTCCGATGTCATCAAACTCGAGTGAAAAGGAGCTTAAAGAATTACAGGCTGCTGGAATTCCGGTTGTTATTGTGGATCGTACATTTCATAGCTTAGAAACTCATAAGGTTGGCGCAAACAATTTTTTCGGCTCCTATCAAGCCACCAAGCATCTGTTGGCGCGCGGAAAGAAGAATATTTACCACATCACAGTAAAAGGTCTTGGTGTCAGTGAGGAGCGACTAAAGGGCTACAATGCGGCGCTCGAAGAAGCTGGTGTTGCGATTAATCCTACGAAAGTAATCGCGATAGATCAATCTACAGGGCGCAGTGTCGAAGCGTTAATTAAAGAGGCAATACATCCACTATTAGAATCGCCATCACGTCCAGATGCACTTTTCTGTGCTACCGACGAGATTACCTCCCGCACCTTGGGGATATTAGCCGACTTAGGGATTGCCGTTCCGCAAGAGATTGCGGTAATCGGTTTTTCAAATACGCCTAACGCAAATGCGCTTAATCCGGCGCTCTCTGCCGTTGTGCAACCCGCTCGTTTGATGGGCGAGATTGGCGTACTTAAATTAAAAGAACTTATGAAATCCAAGAATAAGGAAGTTGAGTTCGAAACGATTGCACTTGCTACCGAGTTGGTAATTCGCAAATCTTCTTTGTAGGCATGTTATTGAACCTGAAGGTGAAGACTATTTCAGCTTCTGCAGTTGTCTGAGCTTCCAAAGTTTATCACTCAATAAAACAATAAGCACCACGTAAAATAGTAGGCTGGCCAGTTGCACATTACTTTTTGTTGACGCACTGAAATCCGATCCAGCAACAAATTCAGCAAGCAAATAGTTGGTTGCCATACCGAACAGTGTTCCGATACTGAAAAAAATCATCGCATACTTCCGCGATGCTTGTATTCGCAATTGTTGCGCTTCTGCTTGCTCAACCTTTCGCATCACTAGATCATCAAAGTCCTCAAAAGGAACTTTGACCATAGCGGATCTCATCCATTCTTTTATTTGATTTTCCTTAGGTTCCATATTGAAAAATTTCTGTTAATTTTTTCATGACTATACTTAAGCTTTTACGGGCCCGGTGAAGGATTACTTTACTGTTGTTCTCCGTCCATCCGGTAATTTCCGTAATCTCTTTTACACTGAGTTCTTCCAAGTAGAAAAGCCTCAATATTAAACTTTCATGGGTAGGTATTTGCAGGAGTGCTTCATTGATAATCTCGCTTTGTTCCTTCCGTATTAAACTCGGTAATATGGCCTCTTGCTGTGGGAAATCATGTTTAGACAAATCAAACTCAGCGTCCACAATTCTATTTTTAGCCCGATATTTATAGGCTGTACGGACGAGGATTTTGTAGAACCAGGTGCTAAACTTAGCTTCTTTTTTAAAGGTTGACAAGGATAAATAGGCTTGCACGAAAGCCTCTTGCACGACTTCTTCGGCAAAAAGCGCATTCTTAAGCATAGATATAGCAACGGAGAATGCCATGTCCTTGTAGGTACTGATAAAGTACCGAAAAGCATGGCGGTCACCAGATAATACTTTATCTATATAGATGTTATCCATCTACTTCTTCTTCATTCGTGTTAACGCGATCTGCAATAAACAGCGCACATCCTACACAAAATGTAATTGTTCCGATAATAAAGAATCCTTCACTTTGATTATCTTGAATGAGATTTAAGTTCTGCAAAAATCCGACAAGGAGTAAACCGATGGAAAAGCCAAGGGCGATAATTCCCGTTCTTTTCCATGAAAATCTTGACTTGGGAGCACGAGGAATGGGACCTCCTAAAGTTTTTATTGCATCGTAACGGAAGCGATTGACAAAATAAACGCTCAACGTAATGCAGGCGAACAAGGCTACTGGAACTAATATTCCGACTAATTCTTTCATATGCTATCTGTTTTTATCCATTAGTGCATTTTGCCTTTAGAAAGGTTACAGAAAATATGAAAAAAAATCATTTCGACAGTTCTCTAAGAATTAAGCCGGTTTTCTAAGGATTTTTTCCATCTTTCTGCCCTTAGCAATTTCATCGATTAATTTATCTAAGTAGCGCACCTTTTGCGTCAATGGGTTCTCGATTTCCTCCACGCGATAACCACAGATAACACCCGTAATTAAATGTGCATGGGGATTAATTTCAGCCTGATTGAAAAATTCTCCGAAAGTGACGCGCTGTTCGACAAGCGCTTGTATTTTCTTCTCGTCAAAACCAGTGAGCCAGGTAATCACTTCATCAAGCTCTGCCTTCGTTCTACCTTTGGACTCCACTTTCTGAATATACATAGGGTAGACTGCGCCAAAGATCATTTTCGCAATACGCTCATTATGTTTATCTGTAGTTTTCATCGATATTAAGTCATTTTAATGCAAGTTAGTAAATAGAATCCTTAAGTCGTCAACAGTCGAAAAGCTTCAAGTTAAAGTATACAGGAGTAGGGGGAAGCAACGCTAAGATTTAGTCACTAGTGGAGGGATAGCGGTAAAGTAAAAGACACCTGCTGCGAGGTGTGTTTTTTAGGTTCTAGCTTAAATGATAGCTTTGATTCTTAAATTCCATGGATGCATAAATTGCGTACTTCTCTTGGTCGAGAGGATAATCCCAACATCCCATACGATGGTAAATTTGGCCTCCGAAGCCAGATTTGAAGCGATAGAGTCCATACATTGGATGGGCAGGGTCGGCTTGCGGTGAAATGCCAAAGAAGTCATATTCTGTGCAGCCTTTTTCTTTTGCAATCTGCATGGCTTTCCACTGCAAGGCGTAGGTCGCCATATAGTTTCTATTTTCTGTTGCGGAAGCGCCATATAGATAAGTTCCCCGCGTACCAGTGACTACTAAGAACATCGCAGCCAATGGCTTCTCGTTAACCTCCGCAATCAGTAAATAAACATCGGCAGGAGATTGCGTATCGTTTGCACGTGCCGTGAGGACAATCCGGAAATAATTGATATCATGCAGAAAGAAGTTATTGCGCTGAGCAGTCTGTCTATAGAGCTCATACCAAATATCCAGACTATCGAGGTCGAGCGACCGAATCTTAACGGCCTTTCTGCCCGCTAAGTTGATATTATAGCGTGTTTTCGGCTTCATATTCGCTAATAAGGTATCCGTATCTTTCTTCAAATCCATCATAATGGTATTGGAAGGTAGGATGTCGGTATTTGCTTTGCGAAGATTCCAATGATTAGTACTATAGTTCAGTCTAATTTCTTGTAAACGCTTGTCTGGCGCACCTAGCCAATTCCCGTGTAGGTCATAACAATCCTCTTCATTGGCCCATAAGGATTGCCATGACAAGTCATAGCGAATCATGATGCAATGCTTTGGAAGGTAAGTTCGGAGGGCTTCAGAAAGCTGTTCCAAAAAGTAACCCTGCATATCTTCTACCGGTTCAACTTCTGGTCCATAAGGAACGTAAGCGATGCAATGCTCCGCATCCAGCTTCTGAAGAATAATCAACAGGTCACCGATCAAGAACGAATCCGTGTCGGGTGTTTGATTTGGTAAATCTGCTTTGTCAATTTTAAAGTTAAAGGCGGCAGTTTCTACGCCTTGAAGTAATTTAACTTTTGACCAGTAAGCGGTCTGTTGAATAATGGAAGTTCGGTAAATATCCTTAATTTCCTTCTCCTTCAAATCTGCAATCATGATAATAATACTTAGATCCTAGCCATTCGAATGTTAGCGAATAGGCCAAAAATGGCAAACATAGCCATTAAAAAGGAGAAAGCCGGTTTTATTTGTCAGAACTTTGTTAAAAAGCTTTCTTTAAGATATTTACACGATAAAAGCGCGAATTAAAAGTCTTCTTCAATGATTTCTGCGACACGGCCGACGGAACCGTCTGTCAATCGAACTTTAATCCCTCGACTATGATAAGGCGCAGACGTTAGGATATCTTTTACTTCACCCTCGGTCAGATTCCCACTGCGTTGATCTTTTTTCAGAATAATATTAACGATCATGCCGGGCTTTATATTCGCTCTGGTATTTCCTTCACTCATCTCTTTGTTTTTTACAAAAATAAGGCATGTCTTAGAAATTCGCGAACCAAAATGATCACAATCGCTAAAAGATAGCGTCACAAATCATTTTCGAATCGTATAAAAAGCCTTACTTTTGGCATCCTCAACTTGTTTGGGTGGTGATCATATTTTTTTTCGTGATGCGTACTTTTTTAATTTGCCTTCTTCTATTCTGTTCTTTGACTGCTTGTGAATCTATTCAGGGATTTCAACAGTTTGTTCAAGTCGCTTCTGAATTTCCTGAGCAGCAAGAGCAGCGAGGCGAGTTTGTTCGTGTTGAGAGTTATATCGATGGTGACACCTTCTGGGCAATTCGTGCTGACAGTACGCGCATGAAGATCCGATTAATTGGGATTGACGCTCCTGAGACCAAAACCGTGTTTAACAAGAAGAAGCATCCTTACGGTGCTGTCTCTAAAGCTTATTTAACTGAAGTGTTGCGTAAGAGTCCGAGTGTTTCACTAAAGTTTGATGTTGACTCGCTCGATCGCTACGGAAGAACATTAGCCTATGTATATTTAGAAGATGGCACTTTCTTAAACGAACTTATGCTCCGTGAAGGTCATGCGATGACAATGACCATCCCTCCAAATGTCAAGCATCAGGCGCTTTTACTGGACGCTCAGCGAGAAGCAAGAGAAAATGGCCGTGGGCTTTGGAAGGAGAATTAGCAATATTTTTAGTCAAAAATTGATGCAAATCAGAACTTAAATTCGATTCTTAGCGTTTCCATTTTATGGAATTGTTTGCGTAATTTAATCTTATACATAGCTATGTTTATCAATTTACAGACCGAAAGATTAGATATACGTCCGTTAGATATGTACGACGCCGCCTTCATCCTCAAGTTGCTAAATACAGCGGGCTGGATTCAATTTATCGGGGATAAGGAAGTTCATGAGCTCGAAGATGCCCTCGCTTATATCCACTGGATTTTGAAAAAGGACAATTTCTATTACCATGTTGTCCGTCATAAAGCTGATTTCGAACCGATTGGCGTCGTGACTTTGCTCTACCGAGATACCCATCAACATCCTGATGTTGGATTCGCCTTTCTTCCTGAACAAAATGGTAAGGGATTTGCATATGAAGCTGTCTCAACTTATTTGAAGGCTCTTCGCAATGCTATACCCCTTATCCAAGTGCTGGCATTAGTGATGCCTTCGAACCATCGATCCATACGGCTTATTGAGAAACTAGGATTTAGATTTCAAGAAGAAGATGTGGAGGAGGGTCTTCTGGAGTATAGATGTTAGACGCTAGATACGAGACTTTAGATGTACACATTTTTAATTTGTCCTTTGACTTTATTTGTAATTTCTAGGATCTGTTTATGGGATGGATATTTTGTTTTTAATCACTAATTTTTGCGCACCTACTTCGGACATTCTTCGGAGCTTAGACCTTTTGTAATAAATAATTTTTGATGTAAGTAAGTCCTTTATTTTGGATGTCTGCAAATCCTATTTGATTTCCTAGTACATACAAAATTGTCAGTCATTGAAAGGCTAAATACAAAACACACAATAGGGCATCATTTTGCTCTACTTCAGCTATGTAAGTACAAGCCATATAACGCTAGTCGATCTAATTTTTAAAACGGTTTAAAGCGATCTATCTACCTTCTTGGTATTAAGTTTTGGATCTAATGTCTATTATTCCCATATAATTTGATCTTTTTTTTGTTTAGAAAGATTCTAAACAGGTATATTTGCACCTGAAACAGTGAGAGCTTCTATTTATCTACCATCTCTCACTTCTATTATTAATTTATACTCGCATCATTGCAGATGAAATTTAATACCATTACGTTCGGAATCATCGGGACTTGCTTAAGCATATTCTTATACCATCCACTTTCCGCACAGGAGAAACGAGCAACACTTACAGGGACTGCTTATGAAACGGTGAACGGCAGACTTGTTCCTTTACGACAAGCGACACTCAGCATTCAAAATATGGGGATTAGTTTATCGACTGATGGTTCTGGAAAATTTGAATTTAAGGATCTTCCGACCGGAAAGATCGCTTTACATGGACAATTTGTTGGGAAGGTATCGTTAGATACGACGATAAACTTAATTGATAATCAGCAGATTCAACTGGTTTTTCGAAACAATTCATTTAGGCTGGATGAGGTTGGCGTTACTGCGGAGGCCTCTTCTAAAAATGCGGCAACGAGTTCCGTTATCGGCCGGGCAGCGATTGAGCATTTGCAGGCGAATAGCTTAGCGGATGTAATGAGCTTAATGCCAGGAGCGCGAGCCTCGAATCCGGATTTAACGAACTCAAAACAAATCAACATTCGTCAAATTGTTGGCGCGAGCTCTGATAATTTCAATGCCTTCGGCACATCGATTATTGTCAACGGGGCACCGACTTCGAACAACGCGAATATGCAGGTCATGAATCCTGTAGGCGCCGGATTAAATTCCTCGATGGCTGGGGGCGCTTCTGCCGCCGGTGGGATTGATGTGCGTAATATCCCTATTCAAAATATCGAGTCTGTTGAAGTTATTCGTGGTATTCCTTCCGTTGAATATGGCGATGTTGCTTCGGGCGCTGTGATTGTTAACCAAAAAGCGGGAAAGCAACCCTTAACCATTGAAGCGAGAACGAATCCCAATTTGTATTCTTTTATGGCAAATCAAGGGATTCAACTAGCAGAATCCAAAGGCGCTTTAAATTTAGGTGCTGATTATAGTTATAATGTCACTAAGCCTGAAGAAGGCAATATTTTTTATCAACGAGCGACATTTAATACGTTATATAGCCGGGGATTATTGAATAATCGCCTTTCTACAAATACCACATTAGCGTTTAATTTTGGTAAATCGACGCGAAAGCAGAACCCTGACGACGAACGTACATTTGTTGAATCATCGGGTAAGGAAGTTGGCTTTAACCTGAATTCCAACGGTACACTATCTTTTACTGACAAATGGTTGAAAAATATACGCTACACGTTAAGTGGTATTTATCAGCATAAGGATTCGTATTTAAAGTCACAATATACCAATGCGACAGCGCCATATTCCATGACCTATACTGACGGGGCTGTATTATCGAATAGGCCTGGGCAAGCGATTTACGATGCAGATGGAAATCAAATAACAAATATCCCTGCTGGCGAGGAAAGCTTATATGCAATTTATTTACCTGCGACCTATGTCGGTGAGTATGGTATTGATGGACGTGAGTTTTCGGGCTTTGCAAAAGCAATGGCGTCTTTCTTTAATAAGATCGGGAATACACAACATAAATGGGTTATTGGTGCTGATTTTAAGTACGATAAGAATTTTGGGGATGGAAAGCAATTCGTCGACTCACTACCCCCGATTAGGAACTCGCAGGTTCCGAATTCGACAACTAGAAAGCGTACATTCCGCGAGGTTCCCGGACTTCAACAATTCGGTTTGTTTGCGCAGGAGAATTTTACTGCCCATTTTGGCGCGCACGATCTGAATATTGAAGCAGGTATTCGTTATGACTTATTTAGTGGCGGCCGTTCGGCCTTATCACCACGTATTAATGCAAATTTCGAATTGATACCGAATGTATTAACTCTTCGTGGGGGCTACGGATTATTAGCAAAGGCGCCGAGCTTAACCTATTTACATCCTGAGCGCGCGTACTTTGAGTATGTAAACATCAATGAATTGGCGTCCACAATTCCCGCGGATCAGCAATTGTTTATTACAACGACGCGCGTATTCGATACTGAAAATAGTGATTTGAAGATTGCGAAAAATAAGAAATCGGAGCTGGGTTTTGATTTGCAGCTTGGCAAATCGCAGTTACGTGTAACGGGTTTCCAAGAGCAATTAATCGATGGATACAGTTACAGCTATTTGCCTAATTCTTTTCAAAGCGTCGATTATATAGAATACAAGCGAGCGAATGCGAACGCTGATTTGGTAGGAACACACAATCCGATCTTATCGAAATATTTCATGCCGAACAATACCAACCGCTTAGAAAAGAAAGGGGTGGAGATGGAGCTTCACTTGAAGCGATTCGACGCGATTCGCACCCAGTTTAGCATAAATGGTATGTATTTATGGCGTAAAGCGTTCTCATCGAATTATACCTACTATGACAGTGAGAGTGGTTTAGGGGCAACCAACAGAACACATGTTGGACTCTATGCTCCGGACATGGAGGTGAACTATCATAAAGCAGCAAGTACGTCGATTCGTGCGACTCACAATATTCCGTCGATTGGACTTGCTATTACTTTAACGGCAGAGACTATTTGGAACGATACGAATTGGAAGGTGTATGGAAATGACTCGATTCCATTAAGGTACATTAGTAAATACGACGGACAAGTTTATGATTTCGATGCGAGTAAGAAGGATGAAGCCGAATTTAAAAACATTGTTCGTAAAGTCAGTCGTCCGGAAGAGTTGAAAGAAAGCTTACCTGCTTTCATAAATTTCAATATTAATGTTACCAAGGAAATTCGGGATATTATGCGGGTTTCGTTCTTCGCGAACAATATGTTTAGGTCTTATCCTAACCATCGTTCAGATCGTGTGAAATCAGAATATATCAGTCGAAATTCCAATAATCCATATTTCTTTGGATTAAATCTCGCTCTTATTATTAAATAATGTCTATAATGAAAATTAAATATACTTTATTCGGCCTTGTCGCAGCGGCAAGTATTAGTAGTGCTTGCAGCCGCATTGACAATGGTCTAGATACGGACGACATTGCTTACATGAGTCTAAATGTTACAGCAAATCCTGCTTCCGCAGGTATTAAAACCACAGAAGGTCTTAAGATAGTATTGGAAAACTTTTCGGAGGGTTATCGCATCGAGCATACGATGACCGAAGGCGTCAATCGAATTGAAAAATTGATTCCCGGTACATATTCGATAAATATTACAGGTAATGTTGAGCAGGATGGGAAGACTTATTATTTGAACGGTAGTAAGGTGAACTATCTAGTCGTTAAAGATGGTGAATCGATTAGCATAGATGTTAATGGTGCATCCGTTGGACCATTAGCCTTTAGTGAGTTGTTTTATGCTGGTACGGAGCCATTTTACTTTAGAAATCAGTTTTATGAAATCATCAATAACTCGGATGAAACGGTTTACTTAGATGGTCTTCATTTTGCGAATTTGGTTCCAGGTGCTGCGACAACAAATCTTCCAGTATGGCCTGAAGAAGATGCGGGTCAATATGTTTACGCGGAGCGTATTTGGAAAATTCCAGGAAGCGGAAGGGAGTATCCTTTAGCGCCTGGAGAATCGTTTAGTATTGCACAGTTTGCTGCGAATCATAAATTGGCGCAGTATAATCCTAAATCGCCAATCGATTGTTCGACGTCGGAATTTGAATTTAATATGAACAATGCGAACTTCCCGGATCAACCAGCGGCTGATATGCAGCATGTTTTTTATAATGGTTTAGCGGGAAAGGGAAGCTTGCCGCAATACTTGACTTCCGTTATGGGTGGTGCATACGTAATTTTCAGGATCCCGGAGGGTAAAGCTTACGATCCTGTAGGCAATAAAGCCTTGCAGACGCGTAACCTAGCGACAACGTCGGCAACACTTTACGCGAAGATACCGTTGGATTTTGTGATGGATGCTGTTGAATGTGGACAAAATGAGAATATGATGACCGCCAAGCGTGTTGCCTCCGTTTTAGATGCTGGGATGACCTATGTTGGCGCGAGTTATAACTCCAAAGGGGTACGTCGCAAAACCTCAGGAAAGAACGCGGCGGGATTGCCTATTCTGCAAGATACAAACAACAGTACAGAAGATTTTGAACGTTCGGTTACTCCACAATTTCGCTTTTTTGGGGAAGGAATCCCAAGTTGGTCCAGTGCAAAATAATTAAGCTTAGCTATCCGATGAAAAAAATATATCAAGTACTTACCCTTTCAGCCTGTTTCGCTTGGACGGTACCAGCATCAGCGCAGGAAGGAACGCAATCTATTATTGAGCAAGAGCAAGAGATCGAATACTTACAATGGGAGCATAGTCATAATGCTGCCGGCTTAACCTTAGATCAGCCAAAGCAACATTCTAGTGTGGCTGGAGGCTACTCGAAAACAACTGGCAATTTCCGTCGTCCACAAACAGGGGAAACATTGAGCGATTTAAATCTTTATACACGTGGTAATCTTTATTTAAAGAAGTCCTATGTACAGGGATATTTTAAATATGCTAGAAATAGAATTGAAGATGCGGAATATAATACTTCGCTAATTGACCCATTCCGTGGGATGCCTTATGCCTACGCCGATACGAATTCATCGGATTGGCTAAATCAGCATTATGTACTAGGTTTTAAGGCTTCCAGTGCCACGCTCGGGGAGAAATGGCACATTGGTGTGTCGGGAAATTACAAGGCATCCTCTGGGGCTAAACAACGTGATATTAGAACTGTAAATAAATACTATCAGCTCGATTTGCAACCTAGTATTGTATATTCTATTGATGCGCAGAATCACTTGGGTGCAAATTTCTCTTATAAGAATTATAAAGAAGAATCGAATAACAGTAATGCGATAGACTATGAATCGCAGCCATATTATGCTTTGCTAGGTTTAGGAAATTCGATCAATTACCTAGGGTCAGGACGTACTACGAATTACCTTGGCGATGCGCTAGGTGGTGGTTTGCAATATCAGTATCAGGGTTCAGTTAAGGTTTTATTGCAAGCGAATTATACCGTACAGGCTGAAGATGCAGAGATTTCGTTTACCAATGCACGGCCTGGAGGTTCTATTTTAAAAAAGGAGTGGGATGGGAGTCTACAGTTGCAAAAAGGAAGTGACTTGTATTTACACGGTTTTCGTGCGGACTTTTTGACTTCACGGAGCAAGGGTATTGAATATATAACTGAATATGTGAGCGGGACTGATAGCGAAGGCTATTACACCCGTTTCCAAAGTGTTCGCTCAACTTACGAGCGAAAGGCTATTTCTGTAAAATATGAATTGCTTCGCAAATCAGGCGATGCTTACAATTGGAAAGCTTCTGCACGTATGGGCTATTCTAAAATGGACGATCGGTACTTAATTCCGGCGTCGCGTATGTTTGCTGAGAATCTTCTTTATGGTCTAGAAGCCCATAAATTGTTCAATTTATCAACAGCTTTAAAGTCTCAGCTATCAATTGGATTGAAAGTGAATTTAAATAAGAATCTATCTGGAGCTTACGATTACAGCGGTTCGGATGCTGAAACAATTACAGTCACTGATTTGGAGACTCGCAATTATCAGTATTACAAAGCCGACTATCAACAATTTGAAGTTCCCATTTACTATGCACAGCAGTTGCGAGCAAGTTCGAACGTGCAGCTGTTTGTAAAAGGCAATCTCGGAATTTTAAAGACCGATTCTTACACATTTAACGATCGCAAATCATTTAATTTTAGTGTTGGAGCGACATTTTAACAGAAATAAGGCTTTATATTTGTAGTAATAGCAAAGGATTATAAAAGAATAGAAGATGAAAAAATTAATGAGTTTTGTCATGCTGCTTGCAGCGATGGCGCTAAATGCCCAAGCCCAACAGACGAAAGAAGTAAAGCCTAGAGCAGTTTTACCTGCAGAGGTTCAAATAAAGATTGCTACACAGGCAGCACCTGCGGAATTCCGAGATGCTGCAAAAGTATTAGGTTACAGCCCTGAGGGTAAATTTGTGACCCTACGCGAAGGTACCAATGGTTTTATTTGCTTGGCACCGGATTATCGGATGTCTGTCTATTATGCCTACTGTTACCCAGAGAGCTTAGAGCCGTTTATGGCTAGAGGTCGTGAATTGACAGCGGAAGGAAAGCGCAAACAACGTGATGAAATTCGTGAGGCAGAATTTAAAGCTGGTAAGTTACCGATTCCACAGACACCAAGTATGCTTTATGGAGACTGGGGTGATGCCGATAAGTTAAATGCAGAAACTGGTGAGATTGCAGACGCAAAACGTCGATATGTAATTTATGTTCCGTTTGCTAAAGCGGCTGATTACGGTATGGCAAATAAAGGAAATAATATAGGTATGCCTTGGTTGATGGATGAAGGAACTTATAAAGCGCATATTATGATTACGCCTCCTTTAGATCATAAACACTAAAGATAAAGAACTTGAAAAGCCGGTCACTATGCTATTAGTGACCGGCTTTTTTATGCCTATAAAAGGCTATCTTTTTTATATCCAATTAGATCTTGTGCGATGCTGCATGGATCCTGTTTTTTGTCTTCAAGGCTTCTTTCTTTACTGCGGCAGGTGCATCGGAAGCGATAATACTTTCGCAACCTTCCACAATTGCTTCTCGCTGGTAAGAAAGGGTAAACCATCCTAAAGCTTCTAATGCATTTGTTCTTACGTTGTCTGAATTTTTATTGTCTTTGGCTAAATCAATAACCGCAGGCACTACACGGTGATGTCTATATAGTCGTAAGGACTTGATTTCACTTATTTTTTCCTTTTCTGAAAGCTCTGGATTTTGCAAGGCTTTTAATAGTTCTTCGGATTTTGATTTATAGTAATCCAAGTCTTTGTCGAGTTTGTTTGCTAACTCTTCACGACCTGCAATCGCCGGATTGTTACGAATTAATTCATTAACGTGTTGCTTCGCTAAATCCGGGTTCATAAACTGTAGGGCCCAACGAGCACGATAAGCGATACGCTCAGAATGCGGATCATTGATATAGAACTCAATTAAATCTTTCGAAAAATCATCGGAACCATAGTCCGTCAAGTCATAGATTGCGCGACGACGGATGTATTCGTATGAGTCACCTTTGGCGGCATGTAGAACTTCTTGGTACTCTTTATTTTCAAATCGACGTAATAGCTGAAATGCTTGCATACGTGTAGGCTCAAAAGCGGAGTTGAAATAGTATTCCTTTAAAAGTGGGGATACTTCTTTTTCGGGAAGAATATTAGTCAGTTTATTGAGCGCTAAGGATTGTAAATCGGCGTCATTTTCTTGGAGCACTTTTTTCCAATAGCTTGCCGACTTATTTAATGTGGTCGCCTCATTCAATTCTTTCGCTCTCGCAGACGCATAGTGGAATGTTGGGTCTCCATGAATATGCGTTTCTAAATAAGCGATATGCTTTAGCCAATTTCCAATACGGTATCCGTTTGTTAATAAGCCCATCATTTCGGTCGGCCATAAATCTTGAAGTACACCTACAGAATTAGCAATGGCTGCAATATTCTCATTATTGGAGAAAGGGTAGTATCCAGCAATGTAGTTATCGAGTTGGAAAGAACCGGTTAAACAGCTGTTTAGATAAACGACTTTAGATTTGATACCGGCGTCTTTCAGGTCGTCCATTTGTACATCTAAATTGATGTTATAGATGGAGTCTGCTTCAATCGATTTTGGATCGAACACATCAGCAAACCACTTGTCTGATACGCCTAACGACGTTTTAAATCCGTCGATTGTTTTTTGTACGTCTCGGCCATCTTCTTTTGCATTTCTAACTTTTGAACGTAGGTATCGTCCGACATTCTCCATAGAAGGCTGCGGACTGGATACGTAAGGGTAACCGTTTAACAGTTGTAGCGTTGCAGTTCCGTGCCCAGTCATATATGCGAAATCAATATCGTTTCGCTTTAGTTCCGACAATAGATTAAACTTCATGAAATCAGCGTTTCTGAAGTTTAAGAACTTCACAGATCCTCCTGGTTTGAAGAGCTGCGGCATCTGTGCTTTTAAGGCTAATGCTTCCCCTGTGATTGAGTTCACAGCATTGGAGTTGTAGCCATGACCGTAAGATGCAATCATATCATCTAATGGGTATTCTTTGCTACGTAGAGCTACTAAGCGTTTTAAGTAGTCTTTGATTTTTTGAATTTTATCTTCACCTGCAGCAACCGGAGGTTTTATCCGTGCAGAATAGATATCCATTTCTAGATATTGTGGTGATTCGGCTTTAAGGGAATAGTAATGCAATAGCCTTCTAGACGCTGCTGTATCTTGTTTTAAATAATCAAATTGCAAGTCGAAGTCATCGTAGAAACGGTCGGAGGGTACGGATGATTTATCCCAACGTATGTTTTGATTGATCTTCAAGGCCGAGGTCATAAACTGCGCATCGCGAAGCATCGGGATAGGGATATCTCCAATCAATACGGTTCCTTCTAAAGGAGACTTTTTATTTTGATATAAGTCTTTTAGGATTTCACGAATCTTATCAGGTGATTCCCAGTTTGCATAAATAATATAGGTGCCAAGTCCATCCTTTTCTACAAGCTTCTTATATGCGGCAATTTCATCTTTTGCGGCATCGTATGTTTTGCTATCTACAACAATAGCGAAGCTTGTTTTTGACGAGATGTTTGGTTTTTCAATTTCTTGTCCTGTTGCCGCTAAAGTAGAGATCGCTATGGCAAAGGTTAAGGTAGATTTAATTTTTTTTAAGAACATTGCTAATCATTTCGTTTACACCTTACAAAAATGCAATAAAAAGCTGGTGAAATGATAATTTATATGTAAAAATAGGCGATAAGATAAGTTTATAAGACTCCGTTATCTTAATCAGAAATTAAGAGAATTGTGTGTGTTCAAGTATGGATTTTGGCTGTTGGATAAAGGTGAGGCAAACGAATCTTCAATACGAACAAGTATCAATGATTTCCTAACAAAATGCTATTATTTATTTAATAGTTAATATTTTTGTGAAAATTGGTTAATAGTTAGATTTGAGTAAATCAATTTTTGATGATTGAATCCAAGGGTTATTCACTAATTCTATCTCCGGAGGGATATTTATGAAATCACTTCTTTTGCAGACGAAGGCCACCGTCGACAAAATACTCAAGCTATTGATATTGCAATTTGAATCACAAAAAGAGTTACCAGATGGGACTGCGCGGCAATCAGGTGCCATCGAATTGGAGAATCCAGAACTCATATTATTGGATGCGCAGGATGTACAGCGTCTATTAAAGATTGGACGAAGTACTTATTATCGGTGGGTTGGGAGTGGTTTGCTGAATCCGATACGTATCGGTGGCCGTCATTACTACAGTCCGAGATTGATTGAGGATTTAAAGGCAACGATGGATTCGTGCTAGAAGGTTAATTTGGAAGAATCAATTAGGCTCAGCAACATACTGAACCTAATTGAAGTATTCTTTCATTTTATTTTTCTATTTCTTTAAGACTGGCCATTTTCTTATATTCCAAGAAGCCCTTGATATCTTCGAAATGCTCGCGAACGCGTTTGTTTCCAAATTCAAATACCTTCGTTGCTAGACCGTCCAAGAAATCACGGTCGTGAGATACTAATATGAGTGTTCCATCGAATTCTTGAAGTGCATCTTTAATAATGTCCTTCGTTTTCATATCCAAGTGGTTTGTCGGCTCATCGAGAATTAGCACATTGACAGGCTCTAACAGAAGTTTAATCATTGCTAGGCGTGTTTTCTCACCTCCTGAAAGTACTTTTACCTTCTTGGTTGTATCGTCGCCACTGAACATAAATGCGCCGAGTAAATCTTTGATCTTTACGCGTACATCACCCACAGCAATTTGGTCAATCGTTTCGAAAACCGTCAACTCTTCGTCAAGGAGTGCTGCTTGATTCTGAGCGAAGTAACCAATCTTGGCGTTGTGTCCAACTTTTAATGTTCCTTCAAAGTCAATTTCTCCCATGATCGCTTTGATCATGGTTGACTTACCTTCGCCATTTTTTCCGACAAATGCTACCTTTTGCCCACGTTCGATAACCATGTTCGCGTCTTTGAATACTAAATGGTCGCCGTAAGATTTACATAAGTCTTCCACGATAACGGGATATGTACCTGAACGTGGAGAAGGAGGGAACTTTAATCGAAGTGCTGAATTATCGACCTCATCGATTTGGATAACCTCTAGTTTCTCCAACATTTTTACACGAGATTGTACTTGTAATGTTTTTGAATAGGTTCCTTTAAAACGATCGATGAACTCCTGATTGTCGGCAATAAATCGCTGCTGCTCTTCATATGCTTTCAACTGATGCAGTCTACGTTCTTTACGAAGTTCCAAATAATGACTATACTTCGCTTTGTAATCGTAGATCTTACCCATCGTCACCTCGATTGTGCGGTTGGTAATATTATCAACAAAAGCACGGTCGTGAGAGATCACAATAACGGCTTTGGCTTGGGTTAACAAGAAGTCTTCTAACCATTGAATACTTTCAATATCCATGTGGTTTGTTGGCTCATCGAGTAGGATTAGATCTGGTTTTTTCAATAAGATCTTCGCTAGCTCAATTCTCATCCGCCATCCGCCTGAAAACTCTGATGTTTGACGAGTGAAGTCTGAGCGTTCAAAACCTAATCCCTTCAAGACCTTCTCTACCTCTGCATCATAGTTCGTTTCTTCAATAGAATAGAACTTTTCGCTAAGCTCCGAGACGCGTTCAATAAGTTTCATGTAATCATCCGTTTCGTAGTCTGTACGAATGTTTAACTGCTCATTCAGCTCTTCTAGCTCATCACGCATTTTATATACCTCATCGAAAGCTTTTGATGTTTCTTCAAAAACCGTCATGTTGTCTTTCGTCAACAAATGCTGTGGCAAATAAGCAATCACCGCATCTTTCGGCCCCGTAACTGTACCTGTCGTTGGTTTCCCAACACCTGCAATAATCTTTAGTAATGTCGATTTTCCAGCACCATTTTTACCCATTAAGGCGATTTTATCATTCTCATTAATTGCGAATGATACATCGCTGAAAAGTGTTGTTCCACCAAAGGAAACCGAGATATTATTTACGTTAACCACTATAGCTTATTTTTAATCAGCTGCAAAGATAGTTTTTAGATATTAGATTTCAGCTAGGAGAGTTTAGAAGTTCGTCGGATTCAAGCTTGATATAGAGGTGGAGCTTATTTTGCTTTTTCAAGAATCGATACCGCTGGGTATCACTATATCTGTTTTATATTTCCTGGAAATATTATACTTTTAATCGTCAAATAAATCAATGTGGTAAAAAAGAAAGTGTTGCAAGGTTTATCAGATCGACAATTAGAGCGATATATTGCATCCGATAGTCGATATGTTTCCGAGGCTGTTGAGCTTGCGTTTGAGATTCTCCAATCTCGAAACCGCGTGTTCACGGAGGAAGAGATTCTTGCGGTTCAAGCGCTAATCGATAAGAAAAAGGAAGAAGAGAAGGTCGAAGAATTGCAAGACTACCGCACGATTAAGGATGAGTATTATACGGATGATCCTTCAAGTATAGCTCTCTATAGCGATAAGCTGATCAATGTATTTACCCTAATTTTCGGTTTTCCATTTGCGACAGGATTACAAGTTTGGAATTTTGTAAAGCTGGAGAAATATCAAGCCATCATTCCAACGATTTTGTATGGTATCGTTTTCACAGGAATTCAATGGTTCTCGATGCCGTATATGATTCAGCTTCGTGATGCTTGGGATTTTCGACGGAATGGAATTATTGTTCTATTGATTCCAGCGATTGGATGCTTGGGATTTTATCTGCTAAAAAAACTATATTATCCAAAAGGGGAGAAGTATCGAACAAAGTCATTCCTGCCAGCACTGATAATTTGTGCGGTACTTTCACTATTGTATCGCTTCTATTTGAAAGATACGATAGGACATGGTATTGAGTTGAGTGTGTTTTTGGAGATTTTAAATGGGAGACATTAGATTTAAGATGTTAGATATGAGACATTAGATATTAGACATTAGATATTAGACGTATGATTTAAGTTATAAAATAGTAGACTAAAGACATCGAAAATAACTCTAAACGCTGCTAATTTCGCATTTTTATTAATAAATCTAAGATCTAATATCTCACATCTAATGTCTCATATCTAATATCTAAAATCTAATATCTAACATCTCACATCTCATCAACAATACATATCCACTAGTTCATTCACTTTCAATTTCACGAAAGTATCGTAATCTAATGTATGTTCGATCGCAGTTTTTTGTTGCTTTTCAGCGAATACGCGTGCGAGATTAATTTTATATTTTTCGATAAGTTTCGGAATTCCTTCATCACGGCGGCGCTTATGTCCGATAGGGTATTCAACTACTACCTCAGGCAACACAGTACCGTCTTCGAGCTCTAAGGTTAACGCATTGGCGATTGATCTTTTCTCAGGGTCATGATAATCTACGGTGAACTGAGGGTCTTCATGACAAGTGATTCTATCTCGTAGGGCATCAATACGAGTGTCTGAAGCAACATTGTCTTCATAATCTGCTGCCGTTAAGCGTCCGAAGATTAAAGGTACGGCAACCATGTATTGTATCGCGTGATCCCGATCTGCAGGGTTATGTAGCGGACCTTTTTTATCGATGATACGAATAGCGGCCTCATGCGTCCTGATTTTAATGGACTTGATATCTGCGGCTGTTTTTCCGAGTTGTTTTAATTGTTCATGTAGGGTCATGGCTGCTTCTACAGCGGTTTGCGAGTGGAACTCCGCTGGGAACGAGATTTTGAATAATACGTTCTCCATTACGTATGAACCATAGCTACGCTGGAACTTGAAAGCTTGTCCTTTAAAGGATACGTCATAGAATCCCCATATCGGCGCGGTTAATACAGAAGGGTATCCCATTTCACCTTTTTGAGCAATTAAGGCTAGTCTTACAGCTCTAGATGTAGCGTCCCCGGCAGCCCATGATTTTCTACTTCCGGTATTTGGCGCGTGACGATATGTTCTCAGCGACTGGCCATCGACGAATGCTAATGAAATAGCGTTGATCAATTCGTCTTTGCTCAATCCGATTAACTTGCCGACAACAGCTGTAGAGGCAACTTTCACAAGGATAACATGATCTAAACCTACCTTGTTAAATGAGTTTTCTAAGGCAAGAACCCCTTGGATTTCATGCGCCATAACCATTGCTTCTAAAACCTTATCCATGGTTAATGGCTCTTTCCCTTCGGCGATTCGATTTCTAGAAATCCAATCAGCAACAGCTAGGATACCACCTAAGTTATCCGAAGGATGTCCCCATTCTGCGGCAAGCCAAGTGTCGTTGAAGTCTAGCCAGCGTACCATAGCACCAATATTAAAAGCGGATTGAATGGGGTCTAATTGATAAGGAGTACCAGGAACCTTGGCTCCATTAGGAACAATAGTGCCAGGCACAATCGGACCGAGTAATTTTGTGCAGGCAGGATAGGTAAGGGCTTCGAAGCCACAGCCTATGGTGTCCAGAAAACAGTAATGTGCTGTTTTGAGAGCAAGACTACTTGTAATTTTATATTCTAAAACGTAATCGGCAATATCGACTAATACCTGATCAGGCTGAGGTCGATTGTTTGAAATAAAGGATGACATATACGATTTTAATTCTTTTTACTAAGGTTATCAATTTCTGTTTTCTAAAGGTACGAAGGTTAAGTTTTCTGGCCCTGTGTAGTTAGCGCTTGGGCGAATAATCTTGCCGTCCTGACGCTGTTCAATAACGTGAGCGCCCCATCCGGATATTCTTGACATGACGAACAGCGGGGTAAACATATCGGTTGGAATCCCCATAATATGATAAGCAACAGCAGAAAACCAATCTAAGTTAGGGAACATCTTCTTTTCATTCCACATAAGCTTTTCTAAGCGTTCGGCGATCTCAAAGAGAGTATTTTCTCCTTTCTCTTCGGAGAGTTTCTTTGCAACCCTTTTGATGACTTCATTTCTAGGATCTGAAATCGTGTAGACAGGATGCCCAAATCCAATGATGACTTCTTTGGCAGCAAGGCGATTTCTAATATCGACTTCAGCCTCATCGGCATTCTTATAGCGTTTTTGTATTTCAAAGGCTACTTCATTCGCGCCTCCATGTTTAGGACCGCGAAGCGCACCAATGGCACCGGTAATACAGGAGTAAATATCTGATGCTGTTCCTGCGATAACACGTGCTGTAAAAGTCGAAGCATTAAATTCATGCTCGGCATAAAGGTTCAAGGAAATCTGCATGGCCTCAACCCAAGATGCAGGAGCTTTCTGACCGTGCAGGAGATGTAGGAAATGAGCAGCGATGCTGTCGTCATCGGTTTCTACCGTAATTTCACGATGATTATGGGAGAAGTGATACCAAAATAGTAGCGCAGAGGGAAAGCTTGCCATTAATCGGTCGATGATATCGCGCGTCTTCTCAATTTCATGAGCCAAAGGCTCGGGTGATAATGTGCCCAACATCGAAGTATACGTACGTAGTACATCCATAGGATGTGCCTTTTTAGGGATTAACTTCAACACTTCCTTTGCTGCATGTGGTAATCCTCGCAAACCTTTTAGCTTATCTTTATACTGCTTGAGCTCTTCTTTATTGGGGAGTTTCTCATGGATTAGGAGATAAGCAACCTCTTCGAAGCTCGCTTGATCTGCGAGATCTAAGATATCGTAGCCTCTATAATGTAGATCATTTCCCGAACGTCCGACTGTACATAAAGCAGTATTCCCTGCAGGAACACCCGAGAGGTCCACACTTTTCTTAGGCTTAAAACCTGTACTGTTCTCTTCACTCATATTATTTGCTTTTAAATAATTGATCAAGTCGATTTTCGTAAGCATAGTAATCTATGCTTTGGTAGAGTTCTTCACGAGTTTGCATGCTGTCGATTACAGCTTGTTGCGTGCCGTCTTTTCGGATATGCTGATAGACATTGAGAGCAGCTTTATTGGCTGCGCGAAAGGCGGATAGCGGGTATAAGACAATACCAACTTGTACTTCACGTAGCTCATCGACGGTATAGAGCGGTGTTTGTCCAAATTCGGTAATATTCGCAAGGATGGGAATTCCGGTTGCTTCGGCGAAGCGTTGATAATCTTTAATCTCTGATAATGCTTCGGCAAAGATAAAATCCGCACCGGCTTCCTGATAAGCGACCGCACGCTCCAAAGCTTTTTCAAGCCCTTCAGAGGCGAAAGCATCCGTGCGCGCACCAATAACAAAATGAGGATCTATTCGGGCATCTACGGCCGCTTTAACGCGATCAACCATCTCGTTTAATGAAACAAGCTCCTTGCCCGGACGATGTCCACAACGTTTCGCTCCAACTTGGTCTTCAATATGTACACCTGCCGCGCCAGCTTTATCTAGCGACCGAATGGTACGCGCAATATTGAAGGCAGAGGGACCAAAGCCGGTATCGATATCCACAAGTAGGGGTAAAGAACAGACATTGCTGATTCTCTCCACATCTATCAAGACATCTTGTAAATTGGTAATTCCTAAATCGGGGATTCCTAAAGATCCGGCAGCTACTCCTCCTCCAGAAAGATAAATCGCTTTGAATCCGGATTGTTCGGCTAAAAGGGCATGATTAGCATTGATGGTTCCGACAATCTGTAAAGGCTTTTCTTCAGCCATCGCAGTACGCAAGCGTTTTCCTGCTGATTCTATCATCGTAATAGGCTTTAATGTTTATAATCGTTGTTCAAGATAGCCTATGCCTTGGTTTTGTTGCATTGGGTATCCATTTAAAGTTAATGAAATTAATTGGAAATTAGTAGATTAGGTGGTAGTAATTTGATATATAAAATATGCAAGCATATTAAATACTGACCAGAAGAATCGAAGCTAAGTATTAGCCTTTTGCGGCCATGGAATCTGTAGAAATAGCCTTTGGAGATAAGAAGAGCATGGATATTTGTTAGTCATTTCGAATTGATTCCATCAATTTCTGAAATAATCTTTGAAGCTCTTTCCAACGCGTTACAGTTTCTAGCGAATACTGTTTAGCGTAAATGGATAGTTTTTCGTCCGATAGCGGAAAAGGAAAAATATAAACGGGAATCTGAATCTGTCCAGCCGATTTTGCAAAGGAGGCAAGTGTATAGAGTTCTTCAATGGCGGCATCACCCAAGGGGAGGCAGCCCACAGTTTCTACTCCTCCATGAATGAAGATATCGGATCCCGTATATCCTTGCGCCACGTCATAAGCATTCGGGAAGTTTAAGCCTAAAGACAAATGGTATTTGCTATTTGGATTAAAGCGATTGATATAGTATTTACCTTCTGGTACTTGTTTATCGCCTTCTTCTTTTTTGGGTCCTAGTACACCGGATCGTTTGAGAATATCGAATGTCTTCAAGATATGATATCGACTGTCTTTGTTGCTTTTAGCATAAACCTGCAGTTGATCTTGATCTTTGTATGCAATGAGTAGGAGGTCTAAACTAGCTTTCGACAAGCGCTTCGAATCCAATAAGTTTAATAGGTTTGACGCATGGCGTTCATAGGCTTCTTTGGCGCGGTCGACTGTAGACATATTAGCACTGGATTTTTAAATGGTGTTTTTCCAATAGACCAGGAAGACCTTGAAGTCCGAATTTTGCCCCTTTTATCTTATTGCTATCCGGGTCAATACTGAAGTTCTCTGCATCGATAAAATTCGCTTTTTCCAAATTTGTCTGGAAGAAGTTTGCTAACTGAAGATCGCATCGCTGGAAGTCAGCTTGAGTCAAGTCGGCGCCCTCAAATTCCACTTCTTGTAAGCGAGAACCTACGAAGCTTGTTTTCTTAATTTTTAATCTAAAGAAACTGCTATGGTCTAAAATACAGTCTTGAAAACTAAACGATATATTGAAGGGATTACATGTTTCGAAGTGTAAGCCTAGAAGTTTACAGTTAATAAATTTTATGTCTTGAAAGCTACAACCGGCGAGGTTGGCTAGACTTAAATTACAGTCAGTGAAGGTGCAATCTGTAAACTTATAGCCGCTAAGGTCGTAGCGTTCCAAATTGCAGCCTGAAAATCGGCAGTAATCGTAATGCGCTTGAATCAGGGGGGAATCGGCTAAAGCAGCTTGTTGGTAATTTTGATCTTCAATGTATTGTGCTTCCATCGCAGAATTAAGAATTGTGTATGATTTCTTTACGAATGCGACTCAAGGAAGTATCCGTCACGCCCAGGTAAGAAGCAATATATTTAAGTGGTGCTTGTTGAATAATTTGCGGTTTTTCTTGCATAAGATGCAGATAACGCTGCGTGGCAGGCTCAGTGATCATCTCTGTTGCGCGCTTCTTAGAGAGATAGAGTTCGAATGCCATCCAAGCACGACCCCACTCACGCATTGCCGGGATCTCATGGAATAGCTCTTGAAAATGATCGTAGTCTATTTGCCATAAAACGCAGTCCGTTAGGCATTGCATATATTCTTGTGTTGGAATTCGCTGAAAGATGGAGGCCACTTCAATCGCGACTTCATTGACGCCACTAAATCCAGTCGTTATTTCATTTCCATCATAATCATATAGATATGTGCGGATAAGGCCTGATTCTATGATAGCGTATGAATTCGCAATTTGGTCTTTTTTCAGAAGGAAGTCGCCTTTGTTGAGCTCAATTCGCTTATGTGATTGATAGATTAGTTCGAGATCTGCGGATTCAAATAGGGGATGCTGATAAACGAATTTTAAGATTTCCATTTTAGAGGAATTGATTAGCAATACAAGTTAGGAAAATGAAAACGAAAGTTAAAATGGATCGGCAACATCGAAGTTCATTTCTTGTCCTGTTCGAGGATGTCGAAAGGAGATTTGCCCAGCATGTAGATGCAATCGATCCGCACGACTACCATACAAATCATCACCAACGATAGGCGTATTTAATCCTTGGTAATGTGCAGAATGTACGCGTAGTTGGTGCGTTCTTCCGGTAAGTGGGAAATAGTGAATTCGGCTTCGATTGCCTTCTACCGCAACAAGTTCATACCTAGTTTGCGCGGGCTTTCCATATTCGTAACAAACAACTTGTCTTGGGCGATCATCAAGATCAACACGTAACGGCAAATCAATGATTCCGTGCTTTGTTTCAATGATGCCTTCCAAGAGTGCAGTATATCTTTTTTGAATGCTATGGCGGATAAATTGATCTTGAATAATTTGGTGCGCTTCTTTATTTTTTGCCAGAACCATAATACCCGAAGTTGACATGTCAAGCCGGTGAATAATAATCGGCGATTTAATGTCGGGGTATCGTTTTTCAATCCGTGTTTGCACACTGTCCTGAACGTTAATCCCCGGTACAGAAAGAAATTCCGCCGGCTTATTTACCACAATTATATCTTCGTCTTCATAGATAAACTCGATCTCTTTATCTTCCGCAGGGTTTTCTAACATGGGATTCGGATCAACTGCCAATCCTATCAACATATGGCCTAATATCGGTTCGCATTTACCTCGGCAAGAAGGATAGAATTGCTGATGCTTGCGTACTTCAGAAGATGGAGATGCTCCCCACCAAAATTCTGCCATGCAAATTGGTGTCAATTGATGTTGATACGCATATTGTAACAATTTGGGGGCCGCACATTCACCAGCACCTGCGGGAGGCAACATATGGATATGATCCTCAAAGATATCCAAGACCGATTTTGTATTCCCTTCGGCATTTAAGAAATGATACTGATCAAAGAGGCGTTGTTGAAGTTGTCCAGAACGACTTTTACGTTCTTCTTTGGCGTTTTCTATTTCCGTTAGAATACTTTTTAGGGTATTTTCTTGATTTTCTAGGCGCTCCCTGCACCTTTGTTTTGCAACATCGTAGTCATGTTGATCGCGATAACTTTGTTTTATTAAGTCCTCTGCGATCAGCTGATAAGCGAGTTCATCAAGTTCGAGTTTTGATTTTTCGCGAATCAATTTACGTTCCGCTTTGTTGGCTTTGTGAAGTTTTCGCAATGCCGATAGCTCCTGTTCATTTTCCAAAATAGTAGTTTGAATAGCAGCTTTTTGAGCGGCAATTTCAGGATTCGCTTCCAAGCGTTCAATCTTTCGATTTAAAGCATTAATAATATGCTCCTCTTGAATAAAGAAGCCCTCCGGATCAAGCATATCGAAAATCGGTGGAATAAAGTAGCGATGCTGATTAGTACCAGCCAGTTTTCCAGAGCAGGCTGCTAAAAAGCCTAAGTGACCAGCAGCGTCTTCTACAACCAGCACGCCAAACATCTTCCCGATTTCTAGTCCAGGCATCCCATCTTTCAGTCCGAAGTTATGCTGGAAGTCTTTTTGTTCCATCAAATATTCCTGAACTTGCTGTGCCGCCAAAACGCTTAGCGGATGCGGTTCATAGTAAAAAGGGAAGGTAAATGCCTCCGGCCGACTAACTGTAGAAATATCTTGATTAAAACGATGTAGATGGGTAATATTCGCTTGCATGCTGATTTAATTCCTCGAAAGGGCAAAAGTACAAAAGTGTGGGCGATTAAAAGCGGAATGTTATAATATTATGACAAGGAAGCGTTCGCAAAAATGGGAAAAAGTCATAATTATCGGTAACTTGTACTATCAAAATTAGAGCGCCCGCTATGGAAAACAAACGTCAGATTGCAGATTCAGAATTATTTATAGATCCTATTATTTTTGGAGGAAATGTCTTTGGATGGACATTGGATGAAAAGGCGTCCTTTGACATCTTAGACCGCTTTGTAGACTTAGGTTTCAATGCGATTGATACGGCTAATAACTATTCGCATTGGGTTCCCGGAAATAAAGGTGGCGAGTCCGAAGCAATTATTGGTAGCTGGTTACAGAAGCGTAACAAACGTGATGATCTGATCTTGATGACCAAGGTTGGTGGTAGATTTGGCTATGATTCGAAGCCAAATACGAAAGCTTCTTATATTAAAGAACAAATAGAACTATCTCTCCAACGCTTACAGACAGACTATATTGATTTATACCAAACCCATTATGACGATGTAGAGACGCCGCTTGAGGAGACTTTAAGAGCCTATGAGGACTTAATTAAGGAAGGGAAGGTTCGATATATCGGCGCTTCCAATATAACGGGAGAACGACTGGAAGAGAGTTTAGCCACTTCGGAGCGTTTGAATCTTCCGAGATATATTTCTTTGCAGCCTGAGTATAATCTTTACGATCGTGCACAATATGAACGCGATTATGAAGTTATTGCTGCGCAAAACAATCTAGCGGTTATTCCGTATTATTCATTAGCGAGTGGCTTTTTAAGTGGCAAATATCTGTCCGATGATGATTTTAATAAATCGGCGCGGGGAGAAGGTATACAAAAACGGTATTGGAATGAACGCGGACAAGGAATCGTTAAGGCATTGTCGGATATAGCGGCAGCATACCGTACCACATCTTCTTCAGTAGCTTTAGCTTGGTTATTGGCACGACCATCTATTACTGCGCCAATTGCAAGTGCAACGAAAGAAGAACATCTGCAGTCTTTTGTGACTGCTGTGCAGTTAAGACTAGGGGAAGACGCCATTCAAAAGCTAAATGAAGCCAGTGCATATTAAATAAACATATTAAAACTATATAATAAGATGAAAGCAAATATCGGATTAAAAGAAAAGGACACTGCGGCAGTTGCTCAGATGTTGAACAGGTTATTAGCCGATGAAAACGTATTGTATACTAAAGCAAGAAACGCTCATTGGAACATCGAAGGCCCAGACTTTCACGCGCAGCATTTATTTTTTGAAAGTATCTACGATGAGTTGGCGGAATTAATTGATGAGATAGCAGAACGTGTACGTTCGATCGGGCATTATGCAATTGGTACAATGAAAGAATTTCTGGAGCTTACACAACTGACGGAGATGAAATATAAGAAAAACGATAGCCAGGGATATATTAAAGAACTACTAAGTGATTTCGAGAGCTTGATTATTAGTCTACGGGAAGATATCAAGCTGGCAGAAGATCATAATGATGCGGGCACCGAAGATTTCTTGGTTAGTATTTTAGAAAAGCATGAAAAGACCGCATGGATGCTACGTGCCCATGTGAAATAATCGCATTCTACTCCAATTATTAGAGCTCCGAAAGGGGCTCTTCTCATTATGTAGCTACTCTATTCGATAAAATAGAGAATATATTAATGATTTCCGTCATTTTATTGAAAAGAATAGCTATTTTCAACGCGTATTTTCAGAACATATATGATTGATAACCTAATAGCATACTTTGAAACCTTAGATCCTATTGTGGCAGCCTTAATCGCCGGGCTCTTTACTTGGGGTGTAACTGCCCTCGGTGCAGCAAGCGTATTTCTATTCAAGGGCGTTAATAAGAAATTGCTGAATGGCATGCTTGGCTTCACGGGCGGGGTGATGATTGCGGCGAGTTTTTGGAGCTTATTAGCACCAGCGATTGAAATGAGCGAAGGGGAGAGCTTCGAAAAGGTTATGCCCGCAGCCATTGGTTTCATACTTGGCGCACTGTTTATTTTTGGCTTAGACAAACTGATGCCACACCTTCATTTAAATTTCTTAAAAACAGAAGGCCCAAAATCATCTTTACATCGTACTACTCTATTAACTATTGCCATTGCGCTGCATAATATCCCTGAAGGACTTGCAGTTGGGGTCTTATTTGGTGGAGCGGCAACCGGACAGTCCGAGGCAACTATTGCTGGAGCGATCTTATTGGCTATGGGGATTGGCTTGCAGAACTTTCCGGAGGGTATTGCTGTTTCTATGCCGTTGCGTAGAATGGGCTTATCCAGAAGAAAAAGTTTTCAATACGGGCAAATGTCCGCCATTGTAGAACCTATTTTTGCGGTTCTCGGTGCTTGGGCGGTAGCTTTCTTTATTCCAATTTTACCC
>JBEBRI010000008.1:0-42230 GCA_040394915.1 Sphingobacterium sp. | reverse complement strand
GAGGCTGGGTGATGTTGGTTTCCATGCAACCGAATGGCGATTTTGACAAGATGGAACCTTTTATCAGCAACATGAAGTTAGCGGCGCCAATTGATATGGAGGTTGGCCCGGATGGTAAGATATACGTATTGGAATACGGAAGTGGATGGTTTAGTAAAAATCCAGACGCTGCAGTAGCTCGATTTGATTACGTTGCTGGCTCTGGAAAAGCAGGTAAAGCAAGCGGCGCTCAGGCTGGCCATGCTGCGAATACAATCGGACATCAGCAGGCGGCTATTCCGCGTGGACAAAGCTTAATCGAAGCTTCAGACTGTAAATCGTGCCACGCGATCGATAAGAAGTCTGTCGGTCCATCATATCAGGAAGTAGCAAAACATTATAAAGATAATAAAGACGCCGAGTCGATCCTGGTAAAAAAGATTATGACAGGAGGAAGTGGTGTATGGGGGAAAGTTGCTATGGCTGCGCATCCAAACTTGAAAAAAGAGGATGTTCAAGAAATGGTGGCTTGGATCTTAAAACAATAAGGACCGGTGCGATTAGCTACGCTTGCGTTCTACAGCGAGCGTAGCTAATCACAGTATATGACTTATTGGGGCGACTTGGAGATATTTATCTTACTCATGAACATAGAACATGGGGCTAGTTTCTATTTTTTGTAGGGTAGAATAGCGGGGTAAGTAATCAATCTAACATCAACCTAAATAAGTATATGAAAATTTCCTATCGATCGCTCTATGGTGGAATGCTTTTTATAGCTAGCTTCCTGAATGTCGCCGTTGCTCAGCAAGAAGGCAATGTGTTGGCACCTAGCTGGTTTATGCATCGCGATGCTCCAAACGCCTTGTACGAGCACTATTATCATCAGTCTATCAATTATTTAAATCAACGGAAATCAACAGTTGATAAAATTAATACGCTCGCAGATCTGCAAGCTTGGCAGACGAAAAAGAAAGAGCAGATAAAGCAAGCCATAGGCGATTTTCCGAAAGCCGAGGCTTTAAATGCGAAGCAGGTCGGGAAAGTAAACTTTGCCGACTTCAGCATCGAGCACATAGTATTTGAATCGCGTAAGAACTTTTTTGTCAGCTCGTCCCTCTATTTGCCCAAAAACCTGAAAAAGCCAGCTCCGGCTATAGTTTATTGCAGTGGACATAGTGAAACAGGGTATCGTTCGGATACTTATCAGCATGTCATTTTGAATCTCGTTAAAAAGGGATTTATTGTGTTAGCATTTGATCCGATAGGGCAGGGTGAACGACTGCAATATTTTGATCCGCAAAGCAAGAAATCCAAATTCGCAAGTCCGACCCAAGAACATTCTTATCCTTCGATACAGCTATTGGCTGCAGGCGACAATATGATTAATTATATGGTCTGGGATGGTATTCGTGCGATTGACTATCTCGTTTCACGCAGTGAGGTCGATTCAAAACGAATTGGAGTAACTGGGAGATCTGGAGGCGGAACACAATCGGCTTATCTAGGGGTCGTTGATGATCGAGTAAAAGCTGTTGCCATAGAAAATTATTTAACGAATTTTGAAAGACTCTATCAAAATAAAGGTCCCCAGGACGCCGAACAAAACTTAAATAGTGGCATCAAACAAGGAATCGATCATGCCGACTTTATGATAGCTCGCTTACCTAAGGCAACTTTACTGGTTGCCACGCGAAACGACATATTCAATATTCAAGGTACGCGCGAAACGTTTTCCGAAGCGGAGCGCTTATCTAAACTCTACGGGGGGCAAGCCGCCAACCTGTCGATGGTAGAAGATGATGCAGGACATGCCTCCACCAAAAATAACCGGTTGGCCTTATATGCTTTCTTCCAAAAAGCACTAGCGAATCCCGGCAATGTAGTAGATGAAGAGGTCACTTTACCGACTGAGGAGCAATTGAAAGTAAGTCCGACTGGCCAAGTCAATAGTTCCTATCAAAGCAGCTCCGTATTTACCCTGAATAAAGAAAATGCAGATAAATTAAAGGGAAATTTAACGGGACAAGCGAGTCTAGATTTCTTGAGTTCAAGTCAAGGCGTGCAAAAACTTAAGGATATGGTAGGTTTTGTCTCAATGAGACCCCTAAAAAGTCCAGTTTATACCGGTAGGACACTAGGCAAAGGTTACTATATCGAAAAGTTTTTCAGCTATACGGATGCCGGATATATTTTGCCATACTTACTCATCAAGCCGGAGAAGGCCAATGGTAAGTTCATCCTTTGGCTTGCGGAGCAAGGAAAACAAGATGTCGTTGGAAAAGAGGAAAATTTTGTCCATTTAGTCCATCAGGGTTATACGATTGTTTGCCCAGACCTAATCGGAACGGGTGAAGTAGGTCCTGGATCTTATAAAGGCGATGCCTTTATCAACAATGTTTCCTATAACCTCGCCTATATGGGCTTGCAAATTGGGCAGACGATAGTGGGATTGCAGGCAAATGATATTTTGGCATTAGCGGATTTGTTGAAGCGGGAATATGCTGCGGAAGCGATTGCTGCGGTTGCCCAGGACAATAGCATAGCGAGTTTGCTGCATGCGGCTTATTTCGAGAATCCTTTTCAGCAGGTTATTGCCCTAGGTAAATTGACCACTTATCAAGAAATAGTCGACACCGAGTATTATGATTCGAACGTCGTGCCAAGTATTGTACCCAACGCGCTGAATTATTATGATTTACCCTTACTGGCAAAAGTTATTGATCGTTATTCTTTTATTCCAACAAATCAAGAGTCTTTAAAGGGGGAATACCTACTAAAACTATTGCAAGCTAAATCAAAGTAAAGCCTGAAAGGCCTAAGTATATGTAAGGAAAATATTAGAGATCTTATCTGCTTTTACATACTCCCTTTCAGAACCCATAGATACAGAATGTGAATGGGGTTTGAAAGGGAAGTGAAAGGGAAGTGAAAGGGAAGTGAAAGGGATCTAAAGAGAAGCGCTTTCCACTTAAATTAGTGAAGAACGCCAGTTTTAGCCGTAAAAATTCTTGCCGTAAATGGATAAAAGTATACGCGAATGATGTACAGTAAGGGTAGATATTTGACCTACACGTTTTAATTATATAATTTTTTAAAATTATTGAATGTCAATTAAATAAAATATTTAAAAAACAGAAATTCAAAAAATACTTTTTTTAAGTAGCCCTTTTTTTGTTCTTTTGCTATTTATAATTAATCTTAATAAAAGTGAATCGCATTATTTGCCTTCTTATTTTATTGCTTTTTTTTGCTGGTATTCCTCATTCATTCAGCCAAACCACTTCGCTCAAAGGTAGAGTCGTAAACGATAGGAATAAGCCCCTTGCATTTGCCACTATTCGGATCAATAATGGCGAACAGGTGACCTCTTCAAATGACAAGGGGGAATTTTCCGTTGGCATTTTTACGAATCAGGAGGCGGTGAACTTGTCGATTTACCATGTGGGGAAGAAGACATTAGAGACGCGAATCTTACGTGAAGATTTCGCACGTGTTCAAACTTTTGCACTCACAGAATTAAGTTTAACGCTGCAAGGCGTCAATATTATTCCAACTTACCAAAATACGAAGAACAGTAACTCTTCCATTTTTTTCGATAAAGAAACCATTGAGGCAACACAGGCGTTTAGTCTGCAAGATGTGTTGAAAAATCTGCCCGGGAAAGCCAATGTCGCGCCTAATGTCAACCAAATGGAGACATTGACCTTGCGTGGTGGAAATACCAGCGGTTCTGGTCCCGATAATGTTTTTAATCTGAATAATTCCCTAGGTATCGCCATTATTATGGACGATATGTATATGAGTAATGATGCAAATATGCAAAGTCGCTCCGCCAGTCGCTGGGGAATGACAAATGCAACACTTGGGGGGAGTCAATTTAGTGATTCTTATTTAGGTAAGCAGGGTTCAAAAGATTATGATGTTGCCTTTCAAGGGATTGATTTAAGAGAAATCCCGGTGAATAATATCGAAAGTATTGAGGTCGTTCAAGGAGTAGCGTCCGCTAAATACGGTGAGATTACGGACGGAGCAATCATTATCAATCGCCAAGCGGGTTCATCGCCATGGGCTCTCAACCTGCAGCTCAATGGAGGATCGATTTCAACAGGTATCAGTAAAGGCTTTGAGTTAGGGAAAATGGGCGCATTAAATGTGTCAACGAATTATACCAATTCTAACGCGGATCCAAGAGATAAAATTAAAAGCTTTAATCGCATGAATCAATCACTCATGTGGACCAAACGATTCCGTAATGATATTAAAAATACCTTATCATTCGACTATAACTATCGAAATGATAACTGGCGCCTAGATCCTGACGATGATCAGGAAGAACTTTCGAAGTTCATAAACAGCGGTTTCTCTATTTCCAATCGTTTAGCAATCGCGACGAAAAGAAAATGGCTAAATACGGTCAATTTCAACGTGAATTTTTCAAGATCGGAGCAAAGCTCCTATAAACAGTTTATTTTAAATCGGGGGATTACGGCGATCACCATAAAAGATACGATCGGAATTTATACGGGCCATTTTAGCAACGGTAGTTATCGTGCGGAAGAAGAAATTGTCGGGGTGCCAATCAACTTTGGAGCTAGACTGGATGCTTCAACTCATTTTGAATGGGGATCGACTAAACATCTGATCAGTTATGGCATTAATTATAGTTTATCAAATAATGGTGGTAAAGGAATTATTAGTGATCCTGATCGTCCACGATGGTTATTGAATGGCGGTGGAAATGAGCGGGCCTATGATTTCGAACAACTCCCAAGTGCACAGAACTGGGGACTCTTTATTGAAAATAGTATCCGTGGCACAATCAGTACGCGTTCTTATCAAGCAAACCTAGGCTTACGAGCGGATATTCAAAATGGATTTTTAACGCTTCAGCCACGTGTTAATACGAGTTTCAAATGGAACGACCAATGGTCATCGACAGCCTCCTTCGGGATATCTTCGAAAGCACCGACGCTCGCTCATATGTATCCAGCGCCTGTGTTTATTGATATTGAACTATTGAAAATATACGCTGGGGATTTGTCCAAGGCGCTGTATTTAGTGTACACGGATAAGAAGATATTAGATAATGCACATCTGAAACCATCCATGTCATCCCAGTTAGAGTTAGGTATGCAATATAAAGGCTCGATGTTGAGTTCTGCATTATACACGTATTATAAGCAAAACTGGAACGGGTTCGAAAGCGTGAATTCTGATCACCGTTATACCTTGCCGAATTATAATTACGAGGTTGATCCGAACACAGGGGAAATTAGTTATTCGGATGCAGGAACCACCAGTGATTACTTTGGATTCTATGGTTATGAGATGACGAATGGAGCAAAATCAGCGACCGTTGGTTTGGATTGGATGATTAATTTCAGTCAAATTAAAGCGATTAAAACGAGTTTTTCTATTCTAAATAACCTGTATTACAGCGCATATAAACGGACTCAGCCCCATCGTGTACAGATAGAAAATAACAAGATAATACTTCCAGATCAAAGCAGTATGACCTATGCCGTGTATGAACCTGACGAAGGAAATCAATTGCAGATCATGTCCAAGCTGAACAGTTCGACCCATATTCCTAAAGTAGGCTTTATCGTTAATTTTAGCGCCGATGTTTTCTGGAAGAACCAGCGTCGATCGAGCAATTCGATTTTGCCAACCGCATATTATAATTCCAATGGGGTTTACAAGACGGTCACCGAAGCACCGCTTCCATCGGATATATATAATAATTTGAAACAGATTCCGAAAGATATGGTTTTCGAGAATTTGCCCTTCGTATATTGCATTGTCAATATGTCCTTAGTGAAGGAAATCAATAAGAAATTCAGAATTAACCTCAATGCCTACAATCTATTTAATATTCGTCCGGAACATTTTTCCGTAACCGCTTCAGGTACAGAAAGAATTTATAAATATAACGGCAGACCAAGCTTTACTTTTGGCACAAACATTAAATTTTAATCTTATGAAATATCAACCCTTAATCTTTGCAATATTCGTATTCATCCTGAGTTCCTGTCAGAAGGATCCTGAATTGACTAAAGCAGTAAAATTGACTGTACAAGCCAATATAAAAAGTGATGAGAATTTACAGATATCGCCCGAAGGGACAACTTTGACGATTACTAATAAGTCGAATGGCTCTATTTACAGTGCAGTTGCACAAGTTGATGGTAAAGCTGTTTTTGAGAGCGTTACGCCGGGGGCCTATGCGTTAACAGCGTCCCTAACCCTCAGCGCAGAAGCATATACACAACTTGCTGGGTACTACGTGGAAGACGAAATTAGCTTCTCCGGAAATACGGATAATGTGGAAGTATTCGACGACCAGACTCTTACCGTCGATCTAGTCGCAGGTAGAACGGGTAACTTGGTCTTTAAACAAATATATTATGCTGGATCCAATGTAAGCACTGGAGCCTCTTTTAGAGATGTTTTTTTAGAGATTTATAACAACTCCAATGAAGTAATCTATGCGGACAGCTTGTACTTTGGCCAAGTGGTCGGAAACAACAATACCAGGGTCACTGAATATACCCTAGCAAATGGACAATTCGATTGGTCAAAAGCCGTTGGTATGAGCGTTGATGCTGGCAAAGATGCGAATGTCGATTATATTTATGCGCATACTTTATTCCGAATTCCAAGTGATGGAACTGGTAAAAAATACCCTATTGAAGCTGGGAAAAGTATAATTATTGCAGCAACCGCTGTGAATCATACCAATACTTATGAGACCAATACAACGGCACCCGCAACAATCACCAATCCGGCGTTGACGGTAAACCTAAATCTAGCTGATTTTGAAGTCAATTTAATTGAATTCTTAAGACCAACGGATAATAGCGCCTATACGCCATATCGTTATGATGTAGATAATGTGAATGTGCCTAATGTGGATGCATTACATGTGTCGAGTGGAAACGATTTGATATTGAATGCTTTGGGACGCGATGCCTTTTTTATCGTCGACACAAGAGGAACCAATCTCAATATGGAAAATCTTAAAAGCTACGCTACGCCTAACGTAAGATCAATAACAGCAGGAACAACTACCTTCCGACAAATACCGACATCGATTGTTGTAGACGCGGTAGAGTTACAGCATCCAGTTGCTTCCTCCAGAGTTCCTAAACGTTTGCCAACGACCTTAGACGCTGGACGTACATTCGTACCCGGTGGACAGTACTCAAGTCAATCCTTAGTGCGTAAAACCTTGAAAATAGTTAATGGTCGTCGAATCTTGAGAGATAGTAATAATTCCGAGGCAGACTTTGGCTATTTGCAAAAAGCTGACGTTTCTAAATCGGCAAGTTCGTTTATTGATTAATCAGTACGATGTTAAAGTTTAGCATTTCTATCATTCTAGTGCTTTTTTGTGTTAACAGCTTTGGCCAACTGTTATTCAGTAAAGACTCTTTGCTGTTAGATGTGGCTTCACAACAGAAATTATTATTTCACTATGTGCATCCACAGCTTGTTAAAGGTCAATCAAAGGACTTCAATATCGGCGAGGCTGAACTTTCTTTTCAAACTAAATTAGGCGAGTATCGAAGAGCGCAATCGGCTTATCAGCAAAACTTGGCGGAGTTTAATGCATTCGGTATATCGCAAATCGATAGCTTTATTATTTCTGGACATTTTAAGTTCAATAGAATTTGGGAGGATAGTCTTGCGAATTCGTTACAGGGTATCAACGATGATGTTTCTCCGTTTTACTACTTTGTTGAAAAGCCAGGTCAATATGAGCGTCAGAATTTTAAAGGGAACGTTCAAGTGCGATACGCCGGTTTACACCCTTATTTCCAACCGGGATTGAAGTTCGACTACGACATGCATTGGACCACAAGATCTGTAGATCCTCGTCCCAATGTGGCCTCTGTAGCTATTAAATTTAATCCTTTTATTAGCTCTCAGTTTGGTACAACGTTAGTATCAGCGGGCTTTATTTACGGATATGGTGATGAGGAAGTTAATATTGGGTATAAGAACAGAAATTTTAGTCAAAGTCTGCTTTATCCCGATCGTATTCACTATACTAACCAAGGCTTTGGTTATATTTCGCAAAAGGATTCCAGCGATATGCGCAAATTTGATCAATATCTCGGCGGAAATTTAGCTTTTTCCAAACAAGAAGACAAATATGAGATATATAGCGCGTTGCGTTTCGAACGTAAAATAACAAACAGTTCTTTTGATACAAAGTTACGTACCGTATATAAAAAGCAAAGCCAGTTTAATCTACAGACGCTTAACAGCGAGACGCTAATTTATTTACGTCAAACGGATGACAGGCAACATCTCATTAACCTCGATGTTATTTATCAAAAAGGGAAGGACTTCAATTACAATCTCGGTTCCGCCAATTATTTGGTAACACACGCTAACGTTGACTTGAATTATGCATACCAACAAAAGGTATGGACCCTTGGTTGGGGAGGGGACTGGCGAAGTATGGATAAATTGGATGCGGCTGCTGCTCATGAGCATACCTATCAACAGCTTATGCTTCATGTGCAAATTAGACGCATTTTTAATATCGGAAAGAACTTTTTGGAAACCGAGTTGATCCCGAATTATACCATGAGTCTGTCGAATGAGCTAACTGTTCCTAGCACGCAGGTGAATGTTTTTACGAAAAGTGTAGTCTATCCAGACTTTGACTATTTCAATTTGGAACCCGTTGGACTGGATTTCAATATCGCATACGTGTTACCAAAGGCGATGAAAATGCGCGGCGCGAAGGTGTTTTTGCGCAATCAATTTCTGACTGTGTTAGGCGAGCCTAATAAAAACAACTTATCTTTGCAGAAAGATAAATATAACCTGTGGCAAGCGCAAATTGGCGCACGTTTTAGTTTGTAGCCTATGACTAAGAATAAATTAGTATCGCTCGTTTCAATCTTTATTATCATTATCTGTAGTGCTTTTCTTCACGATAAGCAAGACTCGATTCGTGAATTGTATAGTCGGCCGATAAGCGAATGGCCCAAGCCAACGATTGATACAGGCGTAAACTGGCAAGAGTTTAAATCCTTGCCGAAGATTGATACCAGCTATTTCAGTTTGATGGAACGACCAGACATTAAGCTCGGAAAAACCTTGTTTTTCGATCCCATTTTATCGGGTTCTAATCAGATTTCTTGTAGTTCCTGTCATAATCCGCAAACGTCTTGGGCGGATCATTCGACGGTTCCAGTCGGTCATGATCATTTGGTTGGTACGCGTAATACCATTTCTCTACTTAATGTGTATGCTCGTAAATCATTATTTTGGGATGGTCGCGCGAAAACATTAGAAGAGCAAGCCCTGGCGCCTATTGAAGCACACAATGAGATGGCTATGGATTTAACGAAGTTGATTCCTAAACTGAAAGCAATCCCCGGTTATCGACAAATGTTTGAAGAAGCCTTCGGTGATGAAGACTTTTCGATGCCGGAAGTTCTTAAGGCATTGGCAGCATTTCAACGCACGCTTACCAGTCGTCGAAGCCGATTTGATGAGTTCCTCGACGGAAAGTATAGTGCTTTAACAGATGTTGAGATTCAGGGTATGCACCTCTTCCGCACCAAAGCTAGATGTATGAACTGCCATCATGGAGAGTTTTTAACAGACGAAGACTTCCATAATATAGGCTTGACTTACTACAAGAGAAAATATGAAGATTTAGGTCGCTATTTGGTAACGAAAGACCCGAAAGATGTAGGTAAGTTCCGTACGCCATCACTTCGAGACGTCATGAACACGAGCCCTTGGATGCATAATGGTCTTTTTGAAGATATCACAGGTTTACTCAATCTGTACAACAGTGGTATGGTGATGAATAATCCGAAGACTGCAGCGCAACATGCTGACCCCATGTATCCGAGAACTGATCCATTATTAAAGCGTTTGGATTTAAGTAAAGAAGAGATTCAAGCGATTTCGGCTTTCTTGAAAGCCACGACCGCGACAAAATATAGAATGAATAGGCCGGATAGTTTGCCTAGATAATCGTTTATTATGGTATTCTAATAGGAAAGCTGTCTGTAATGGATAGCTTTTTTTGTGTAGGGGAGTGGCTTTATAGCATTGACACAGTTTAAATGGTTTATACCCAATTCGCTATTAACGTATGTTAGCATAGTCGTCCATTGCTGTAAAATCTTTTATGTTGGTTCGTAGGACTTCTTGCGTTCTTTTTGACTGTCTTGGAGGGAGGTCTTGAGATGCCAGCTAATGATCTAAACCATTGAAGTTTTGTTACATAATTAACTCCTTTGCTACCTGCAACCTTACAATATTGATCTTTAATATTGAATTCAAGCATTTTATTCCTCTATTATTTCACTGTGACATAATTGTGACAATTTAATAAAACCTAAGTTTTTAATAAGAGAATTATAAATCTTATACTTGTTGTAACCTTTACCTTCTAATATCGGGTACGTGAACGATAATGGTATAAACTAAATTATGATGAAGAGGATTGCAATTGGTATACATACAAACTGCTCTCCTCAAATTTACCAAATTACTCCCGTAGAACGTTCAGGAAATTAATTTTTGCAGTTCTGAAAAAGCAGATCGTCTGGAATACGCCTGTAGTAATACCTGTTATTCCATATCGAAAGTGAAGATCGGCATTTTCCTGCGCTTAGCTTATTCAGAAACCTGCAGTGAATATTTTAGTGGAATTAATTTCAATGAGATAACGCATTTGAGAAATAGTTTATCGCGTGAATCGATATATCGAGATGTAAGACAACTATACGTCGTAGAAAAATTACTCTTCCTTCTAAAGAGGTCGGTATGCTGTCAAAACGTGCACGCTCATAGTATCGCTATATTATTGAAAGCAAGTGTTCGCTAGTTGATGTTCTAGGAGTGATGCTTCTGATGGTTTGCCCTAGGATCCTTTTTAGATTAAAGATTGAAGTACCATATGTGTGTCGGGGAATAGTGGTTGTTTTCACAGCATGAATTCTAATACAATTAACTCATATCATTATACAATCACCTAAATGAATAATCTAAATATGATGAAAAAATCACAACTATTTCTATTAACCATCTGGTTTTTAGTAATGTCCATGCAGCTCTATGGGCAAGAAACACGAAAATACGAGGGTGTTATTCTCAACGCGGATACGAGGAGTCCGCTAGCCGGGGTATCCGTAAAAGTAAAGAATTTATCCGCTCAAACAGACGAACAGGGTAGGTTCGCCATTCAAGGAAGTCCAGGAGAAAGCTTAACGGCAAGCTTATTAGGCTATGAAAGTGTGAGCATTAATTTGACGAGTACGCTTTCTCTCCAAATTGAAATGCATGAAGTTTCCGCAGATTTGGAAGGTGTTGTTGTTATTGGTTATGGAACGGCTAAGAAATCGGATTTAACAGGTTCAGTGGTGCGGATAAACATGGCCGACAAAGCATTGCAGGCAAACACCAATTTGCTGCAGTCGCTCATTGGAGCAACTTCGGGAGTGAACTTAGAATCTAGAGGAGGCGCAAGCAGCGAACCATCCTTATCGATTAGGGGACAAACTTCGCTCTCTGCTTCAGATAGGCCGCTTATTGTATTGGATGGTGTTATCTATAATGGTAGTATCAACAATATCAATATGAATGATGTCGAGTCCGTCGATATCTTAAAGGATGCAAGTGCCGCCGCTGTATATGGATCACGTGCAGCGAATGGGGTGATGTTGATTACAACGAAAAAGGGAAAGACAGAAAAACCTGTTATCTCTTTTAATACTTATGCCGGTGTTCAGGATATGACGAATAATCCTATGCGTGTGATGAACGGCGAGGAGTTCGCTATTCGTCTGGTCGATTGGGATTGGCAAAGTAAAGTATATAACTGGTATAAAACAAAACCTACAGATGCTTCAACACGCCCTGTAAGACCAGATGTAACGGATAGAAATGTGGTTGCTAATTACCTGAGAACTTTAGAAGAAAAGGAAAATTACTTAGCAGGAAAGTCAATAGACTGGGTTGATGAGGTTTTGCAAAAAGCGCCAATGCAGTATTATAACTTGAGTTTGCAAGGGAAGTCGGACATGACTAACTATTATCTATCTGGTTCTTACTCCGATATAGAAGGCGTTCAACTCAACGATCGCATGAAACGGATCACAATGCATAGTAATATCGAATCTAGAGTGAATGAGTGGTTGAAGATTAACCTAAATACATCGTTTAGTAATATTGATAACTCAGGGATTCCTGCAAGTTTAGCGACAGCAAGGAAAGCCAGTCCTTTAGTAAACAACCATATTGGACAAGATGATTACGATATCTATCTGGGAGGAGAATTATTCCAACCCTATCCCTTGATTGGTCTATACGTCGATAATTCTGACGTTAGTAAAGAATTCTTTGGCGTAGGAGGATTACGTATTGATGCACCTTGGGTAAAAGGATTAGCTTATGACTTTAATTATTCGTATGTCTACTCAAGTCGCAATAACAACACATTTTATTCCAGTAGAACACCCGAGGGGGTGAGTAATCGCGGTTCCGCGGTGAAATCACCGTCAGAAGCGAAAGATTGGGCGATCAACAATATCTTAAGCTATAGCAATACCTTTGGTAAGCATCAAATTAACTCAACTTTATTGCTTAGTACAGAAGGTCGGACAGGTAATGGATCGACTTTGAATGCTTCTGGATTCAATAATGAAATACTAGGCTACAATAATATGGGATTGGGTGAGGTGGCAACAGTCGGTTCCTCTGCCTATAAGGAAAATAGTATCTCCTATATGGCTAGAGCGAATTATAGTTTCATGTCCCGCTATCTTTTTACAGCAACAATCCGTAGAGATGGTTTTTCCGGCTTTGGTGAGACTAATAAATGGGCTAACTTCCCTTCTGCTTCTGTTGCTTGGGTGCTTTCAGAAGAGCCCTTCTTTAAGCCTGAGGATGTATACTTAAAGATCAGAACCTCGTATGGTAAGAATGGAAATCAAGGTATAGGCCGCTATTCAAGTCTGTCTAGAATGGGAACTAGGGACTATGTTTATGGACAAAATACTGCTATTGGTATCTATCCAAGTACATTAGGAAATATTGAATTAGGCTGGGAAACGACTTCTTCAATTAATGCCGGTATCGATTTCGGTTTTCTGAAAAATAGAATCACAGGAGCATTGGATCTTTATTCTTCGAAAACTTCCGACATTTTAGTTAGACGGAAATTGCCGCGTATGGCGGGTTATGCTGATATCTGGACAAATATAGGAGCAACAAGCAATAAGGGGATTGAGCTAGATATCAAATCGCTAAATCTTACAGGCGCTTTTCGTTGGGAGACTAGTCTAACATTCGCATTGAATAGAGATAAATTGACACGTCTTTACGGAGATGGAAATGACAGCGATATTGGTAACTCGTGGTTTGTTGGCAAATCCTTAGGTGCTATTTATGACTATGAGATGGCTGGTGGGGTCTGGACGGAAGACGAGTTCTTTCGTGGCGAAGTCTTGGAAGGCTGGTATCCTGGCCAATTCAAATACGTAGATCAAGGTGAAAAGGATAATGTAATTGACCCAACAAACGACAGAACGGTTATTGGTTATACATCGCCGAGCTATCGCTTTAGTATCAATAATACATTTTCTTACAAGAACTTTAGTCTATCAGTTTTCATTAATTCAATTCAAGGTGGAAGTAATCGCTATTTGGCGAACAATGTCGAGAATGTTAATCCGCTATATTACTTCCCTGACAGACACAACAACTCCGCTGTGAATCCATACTGGAGCCCCTTAGAACCAACAACGAATACGACAGGTATCTATAATGTACCATTGCGGCAAAGTGGGATCTACCAAAGTAGAAGCTTTGTCCGTATTCAAGATATCTCACTTGGTTATAGTTTCAAAAATGAATTGTTAAAGAAGCTTAATATGCAGAATGCGCAGATTTATGTTTCCAGCAAGAATCCTTATGTGTGGACAAAATGGCAAGGATGGGATCCGGAGAGCGGCGCAAGTGATGTTCCTGTGATGCGCAATGTAGTCGTAGGGTTAAATGTTTCTTTTTAACAAGTTGATTTACATATTGAAAATTTATCAGATATGAATACAATTAAAAAAATAACGAGTAAGATGCTGATCATCGGGTCGTCTTTCTTTTTTCTTCTTTTTCTGTCTTGTGATAAAAGTCTATTAGATGAAAAACCTTTAGATTTCCTTTCGCCAGATAACGCCTATCTGACAGAGGCAGGAGCACTACAAGGCATTACGGCAATTCACGATCGAGTACGATCTGCCTATTACTCTTTTGGAGAGTTTGGTGTGATGAACTGGGCGACAGTCGGTTCAGACTTAGGCTATAATGGTGAAACACCTGCTGCAGGTGGATTATATTTAAATTCCTACGAAGACATGACGCCGATTTGGAGAAATGTTGTCGACACTTGGAACGTAGGCTTCGAAGTGATTCAATGGGCGAATGTATTAATCGACAAGGTAAGTCAAGCTGATCCTGCTGACTTTGTACAAGGCGAGAAGGGGAAGAATGTATACATCGCAGAAGCCCGTTTTTTCAGAGCTTTCATGTACAGAAATTTAGCGTCCACTTATGGCGATATCCCTGTTCTTACAGAGCCTATCCGTACGGCGAAGGCAGATTTTGTTCGAGATCCAATTAAGAAAGTTTATGAACAAATGGTGGAAGATTTCAAGTTTGCTTCAGAGAATCTACCTAAACCAAGAGAAGAAGCTGCGCCTGGAAGAATTACGCAAGGACCAGCACTCCACTTTTTAGCAGAAACTTACCTTGAACTTAAAGAGCCTCAGAAAGCGATCGAAGCTTCCAGCAAAGCGATTAATGATTTTGGATATAACCTAATGACTAGACGTTTTGGCGGTCGCTTAGGAAAAGATGTGTTTGGTTCTGGAGATCCCTATTTCGACTTATTCGGATATGGAAACCATAACCTCCCAGAGAACACGGAATCCATGTGGGTCATACAAGTAGAACCGTTTATTAAAGGTGGCGGTCAGATCGCTAGTGCATATATCTTTGGACCGCGTTATTTCGATATTGGATTAACGCCAGATGGAAAGAAAGCTATTTTAGGGGAGTTCTACAACGGAGCCTACACGGGCTATACCGATACCTTGGGCAGGCCTACTGCGAATGCTAGAGGAACAAATTTAGTGTATTACTATTTGTGGAAAGACAATTGGAATAATGATACCCGGAATGCGGAGCATAATTTAAAGAGAAATTTCTATTATGATAATCCGGAATCGGCATACCATAAGAAGAAGATTGATTTCAGTCTTTATAATCCTGCGCGAACAGATCCGAGAGCGGATACGCTGAAGATCTTATTCCCGATTCATACGAAGTTTACGGATCCGCTAAACTATTTCCTGCAACCGAATCGTTCAGGCGGTGGAATTACCCATAAAGACTGGTATGCGTTACGTTTTGCGGAGACCTTGCTACTTAGAGCGGAGGCCTATCTGGCAACCGGGCAAAATGCACTTGCTGCCGCTGATATTAACAAAGTACGTCAGCGATCAAATGCAAAACCTGTAACGGCAGATAAAGTAGATATTGATTATATCCTTGATGAACGCGCAAGAGAACTATATGGTGAAGAATGGAGGCTCATTACTTTGCGAAGAACAGGAAAACTAATAGAACGCGTTTTAAAATACAATGATAACCCACTTTGCCCTGGCGCATTTATCAAACCTCATAACTTCCGCTGGCCAATCCCATTAGCAGATATTGATTTGAATATCGATGCTGAATTTCCTCAAAACCCAGGTTACGAATAGGTAGAGCTAACTTCCTTTCTAGCATGTGGTTATTTTGCTAGAAAGGAAGTATTTATTTAGAAAGCGACGAGTTCATTAGGTTGTCCTCAACAGGAGGCTGATCAATATTTGACGAATATAATAGCATAGAAAATGGATAACAGCATATCTTCACAAGGGTATCTTAGCAAGCTAAGTAGATCCATAGCATTTTTACTTTTGGTCGTTCTGATGGGTGTCGGAAACACTGAAATAGCAATTGCGCAGGGCAAAAAAAAGGCCCAGTTGCACATTGTATTTTTAATTAGTGAAGATCCAGACAACTATGCGGCACATTTGACGATTCCTGAATTCGCTGATAACTTGGCCAAGTCAAAAAAGTATAAGACCACGGTGCTAAAAGGGGAATCAAACCGAACCGCTTATCGCTTTCCAAATTTTGAACTCCTAAAAGAGGCTGATCTAGTTGTTGTATTTGCACGTCGATTAGCATTAGCTTCGGATCAGATAGCCGAATTGAAAAGTTATTTAAAGCGCGGTGGCGGACTTGTAGGAATCCGGACAGCAAATCATGCTTTCAAACTGATGAAGGGCGAGCGAGCAGCCGAGGGTCATGAGGAATGGCCTGAATTTGTGTCCGATGTCTTGGGATGTGAAAATAGAGGATATGCTTTAGCGACTTCCAATACGGAAGTTCAAATGAATGTTAAAGAATCAAAAAGCAGCTTATTGAAAGGCATCGAGTCGAGTCGATGGCTGAGTGACGGAAATCTGTATTGGGTTGATCCGCTTTTAACGAACGATGCGCAAGTCTTGCTGTTTGGAAAGGCTGATCAAAAAACAGAGCCGATTGCCTGGACGCGACACTACGGTCAAAGTCGTATCTTCTACACATCGCTAGGCTATCCGACTGATTTTAAAAATGTGAAGTTCATTAAGCTCTTAGAGCATGCAATAGCATGGGCGATGAATAAAAATACGTAGCGCCATCATTTCTATTGTCTGAAAAAATAAAATTTCATTATAAACTATAACCTATGATCTTCAACCGAATAAGCATTAATCCAACTTTCATCAGCAGTCTGTTTTGTCTTTATATCTTGATGGTATTACCAGCTAGTTTGTTTGGCAATTCAACTTCTGCGAGTCTTCAGGTGGGGATTGGCAAAAGAAATATTACACCAAATGCAAAGGTGAAAAACTGGGTAACCGGCAAACCTTACCTAAAAATTAAAGATTCGCTATATGTAAGGTCACTTGTGATCAAAGATAGCCTTAACAATACCTCAGTTATTATTTCTTGGGATCTCGTTGACGCCAATGAGTCAGCTACCGAGGAAGTTCGAAAGAAGATCACCGAAGCATTGGGCATTCCGATGAAGAATATCTTGGTAAACGCTAGTCATAATCACTCTGCACCTTGGTCCCCAATTTATAATCGCGGTTTTCGAGGTTCTGAGAATGAAACATGGTGGACTACACGCTATATCTTGAATATCAACGAGGATCCACACTATATCCAATGGAAGCAGCAATTAATCCATGAAACGTTAGCCGCAACTAAAGCGGCTGTTAAATCCATGCAAGCAGCGTCCATCTGGATTGGACGGATCGATGCCTCCGAATACATGAACAATAGGCGACCTCGAACACCTCAATGGGGAGTAGAAAATTCAAATACGCCGAAGGGTTATAACTATAAACATGCGGAATGGAATCCAAAAGTGTTGATGGGCGGCGCAACGTTTGGACCAATGGATAGAGCAATGTCGCTCATTTCTTTTCGCAATCACAAAGGGAAAAATATCGCAAGTATCTTCCATTTAGCAGTGCATGCCGTCGCAATTTATCCTTATTCCGATGATATTTCCGGCGACTGGCCGAGCGCGGCTGCCAAGAAATTGAAAGGAAAGATTGACGGTGAATCTATCTTTTTGCAAGGCGCTGCCGGCGATATCAATCCTTGGCGACGAGGACCGGATGCGGTCGAAGAAATGGCAACTGGACTTGCGGATCTCGCAGCGACAGCCTATAAGTATAGCGCTAAGATATCCATGTCGCCCTTACAAACTTATCAACGCAAAACAAGCCTGCCTACCTCAGAGCGGGGAAAGTCTAGGACGGGTCTATCGATGCTGGAAGCCGAAGTACAGCTCATCACGTTTGGGCCATTGGCAATTGTAGGCTTACCGGGCGAACCGCTGACTTCCTTAGCGGATGAAATAAGAAAGAAATCACCTTTCCCGCAGACTTTAGTTCTTGGTTACTCCAACGGCAATGGTGTTCACTATGTCTGTATGCCCGATGAGAAACCACATGGAGGATATGAAGTAGAGGAGGGGACCTCGGGATCCGAAGTTGCTGGTTTGGAACTTGTCGAAGTAGCAAATAAGATGCTACAAGAGGCTCGTGCGAATATGCAGCAAGGCAGATAAAAAGCAATTGCGAATAAAATAGCATTATATAAAATGCATGTACATGTCAAAAAGAATAAGAATTATGAAAAGGACAGTAATGGTATCCTTGATGGTGCTATGCACTTTTTTTTCACAAGCAAATACTCGGAACTTGGCTAGCAAAGGGTGGAAGGTTGGAGTCGCAAAAGCCGATATTACACCTCAAAACCCAATGTGGTTGGCAGGCTACGCGAGTCGAACTCAGGTGTCCGAAGGCGCTATGCATGCTTTGTGGGCCAAGTGTCTCTTCTTTCAAGACGCTAAAGGTAATTCCTCAGCCTTGATAACACTGGATGTTGTCGGTATTAGCGGTGAATTTGGTCTTGAAGTTCGAAGGCAAATCAGTAGAAAGACTTCAATTCCACTCTCAAATATCTTGATCAATTGCTCGCACACACATTCCGGGCCAGTCCTGGATCAAGTACTATCCAGTATATATCCATTAAAGGAGTCTGATAAGAGGGAAATCGTTAAATACAGCGCATGGCTAAAAGAAACATTAATTGCATTGTGCCTCCGCGCGCACAAAGATCTGGAGCCTGTAAAGCTTTATGCCAAAAACGGCGTTTCGAGAATCCAAGTTAATCGACGCACAAATCAGGAAAAAGATATTGACGTACTGAAAGAACTCAAGGGACCAAATGATTTCGCCGTCCCAACGATCAAAGTTGAAACCAATAAAGGGCATCTGAAGGCTATTGTTTTTGGATATGCTTGCCATCCAACCGTTTTATCTGGCTACCAATGGTCTGGCGATTATGCTGGATTCGCACAGCTAGAATTAGAGAAATTATATCCGGCTACGACAGCACTTTTCTTTCAAGGAGCGGGGGGCGATCAAAATCCGTTGCCGCGAAGGACAATCCCCTTAGCTAAGCAATATGGTAAATCATTAGCCGCCGCAGTTGAACGTGTCCTGAATGAAGAAATGACACCTTTAGCTGCTTCTTTCAAGTCCTCCGCTGCCAGTATCGAACTGGGATTGACTGCCGCACCTTCCTTATCTGAGCTCAAGCAAATTCAGAAAGAAGCCGGACAAGGTTATATCTATGAATGGAGTTCGAATTTGATTGAGCAGTATGAAGCCGGTAAGCCCTTACTCCGTAATTATCCGAATTACCCGATACAAGTCTGGGATTTGGGAGGCCAGAAGATCATTAGCCTAGGTGGTGAAATAACTATCGGCTACGCTGTCAAACTAAAAGAAAAGTATGGCGATCAGATTTTTGTTATGGGGTACACGAACGATGTGATGGGCTACATTCCGACCGAAGCCATATTGGAAGAAGGCGGTTATGAAGGGGATACTTCGCAAAGAGCCTATGGATTGCCAAGTAAATGGGCTTCGGGAATAGAGCGTCAAATTCTATTGAAGGTACAGGATCTGATGGAGGCAATCAATTAATTATATATAAGCTATTAACAATACTAAATCTAAATTTTTGCAATACGATGAAGAGAATCACTATTAACTACCGCGGACTTGGTTGCCGTGCCTTGATGTTGACGTCCATGGTCGTCGGATTTTGGGCATGTAAACAGCCTAAATATCCTGGCCCCTTAACTGCGCAGGAGTCAATTGAAGCAATGAAAGTACATCCTGATTTTGAGGTTCAAATTTTCGCTACAGAGCCTCTTGTAAAAGATCCGGTAGCCATGACATTCGATGAAAAGGGGAACGCTTATGTTGTAGAGATGGCTGATTATCCTTTTTCAGATATGGAGCCGAACCCGCCAGGCAAAGGTAATGGACGAATTGTCTATCTAAAGGATAATGATAAGGATGGTGTGGCCGATGAGTCCATCGTATTTATTGAAGGGATATCGGAAATGACAAGCGTGATGCCATGGAAGAATGGCTTATTAGTGACCGCTGCGCCAGATATCTTTTATCTAGAAGATACGGATGGTGATGGAAAATCAGATCACAAAGAAGTGCTTTATACGGGCTTTTTTACCAATAACTCAGAGGCACAGATAACCAATCTGACCTTTGCAATAGATAATTGGATTTATGCTTCAAATCACGGTCAAGCTGGTGAAGTTACATCAACTCGTCAACCAGATGCTCCGGCATTATCGATGGGCGGCGCGGACTTTCGTTTTAGATTGGATCGGGAATTGTTCGAGACTGAGACCTCTCCAGCTCAATTTGGTCAAACGCTGAATGATTGGGGGCACAGGTTTATGACTCAAAATACACTACACATTCAGCAAGCTGTGATGCCGGGAAGATATATGCGAAGGCATGCTTTTTTACCTTCGCTAAAAGGGGTTGAGAATATATCTGATCATGAGTTACGTATGTACCAAGAGACGCCTGCGCCGTATTGGCGTGCTGAGCGTAGCCGAAGAAGGCAAGAGCAATATGACGCACAGGGAAAAGGGCAGGTAGAGCATGCTGAAGGACATTTCACAGGAGCATCCGGTGGAACAGTTTATGGGGGCGATGCTTTTCCTGAGGGATTCTATGGAAACGTTTTTACTGGTGAAGTAGCCGGAAATCTGGTTCATAGAGATGTGTTAACATCGCATAAAACGAGTCCAAAGTATATTGCTTCGCGCGCTGCTGAAGAAAAAGAGTCGGAGTTTATTTCTTCGACTGACTCCTGGTTCCGACCAACTAGTTTTGCTGTAGGACCAGACGGTTATCTATATATGGTCGATATGTACCGCCAGCACATTGAAACCCCGATGTCTATTCCTGAGGATTTAGCAGCAGAAATGGATTATAAGCAGGGTATGGATATGGGAAGAATCTATAGAATCGTGCCTAAAAAGAAAAAGAGCCTGGATACTTCGATCAGCTCGAAAGCACAAAAAACGAAGGCTGACTACGTAAAGCTGTTATCACACGAAAGTCAATGGTGGCGCCTTCAAGCACAACGAAAGCTGGTTGAAAGTCAGGACAAAAGTGTTGTTCCGAGTCTGATCGATTTATTTAATCAAAGTTCGGATGCGCGTTTTAGGTTGCATGCGCTTTATACCCTGGATGGTCTTAATGCCTTGACTAATGAACTGGTGAAAAAGGCGGTCGCTGATCCGCATGCGGGTATTAGAGAACATGCTGCGATACTTTCCGAGCGCTATCCAGAAAACAAGCAGTTATTAGTGCAGCTGATCGACGATCAGTCGCCAAGAGTTGCTTTTCAAGCGACTTTGAGTTTGGGACAGTTCAATGATGCGATGGTTACCAATCAACTGGCGAAAGTGGCAGAGCGGAATGTGAACGACCCTTGGTTTAGAATGGCCGTATTGAGCGCGAACAACGGTGTCAGTACGGATTTACTGGATGCTTTGCGGAAGAAAAATACATTTTTTGTGACATTCAATGAGGATAAAGCTGCTTTCATAAAAGACTTAGCATTCGCAATTACGCGTAAGGATCAGGGAGCGGATAAATTAATTAAAGATATAGATGCTATAGCCAAAGAAAAGGGGGAGCAAAAATGGGTGATGAGCGCTATTGAAGGTGTTTTGAAAGCGAGTGGCGACAACGGTGTGAAAAACCAAAACTTTAAATCAGCGTTGAAGTCGGTCATGGAGTCTTCTACTGACGATAGTGTAAAAACAAGAATATCGCAACTACTTAAAATATAATCTGCAATGGACAATAAAAAGATTGAACGACGAGAATTTATTAAAAGTACAGTTACTTCTTCATTAGCGTTCCTAATGGGTAGCGCCTATGTGCTTTCTGGATGCTCCAATACTGGGAAAAAGACCGCTGGAAGTAAAGATACTGAAGCTGCGGTTAGTTCCTGCGACGACTATTCGCATGTAGATGAAGTAAATTTGAGGAAAAGGGAACAGTTAGGTTATGTTAAGCAAACGGTAAATCCAGAGAATAAATGTAGCAACTGCAAGCTGTGGATCGCTCCTAAAGAAGGGCAGTCATGCGGTGGATGTCTACTTTTTACAGGTCCGGTTTACGACGATGGGTACTGTACTTATTGGGCGCCTCAAGATCAATAACACAACGTTAATATTTAACAGAAAAGAGTTCAGATAGATGCCATCTGGACTCTTTTTGTTGTTTATAACATTGCAACTCCAACTAAATACTAAGCAATTCTTTATAGCGGGATACGATTCTTAACGGTTGAATATTCTTCTTTTTTGGTGTTTAAGTGATTGTTATATAGATCTTTAGTATGTGCGAGTGTGCTAGGTAAAGAAAATTTTAAATAAATAATTAGAAAACGCGGGACAATCATACTTCTTATCCGCTATTTATTATAGACTCGCAAAAACGGGCTCTAAAGATGATAAATATCTAAATAAAATATGAAGTATAACCAATTCATCCTAGCTGGCCTATTGTCGGTTTCTGCGATATCAATCAAGGGACAAGCGCTTGAGCAATACGAGATTCGTGGCACCGACAAAAAAGCTAGCGATAAAGTCTATTTATTACATTACACATTTGATGATCGCGCTACGGTAGTGGACTCTACAACCATTGTTGATGAGCAATTTGTTTTTCGTGGACAATTGGAAGGCCCGGGTCGTGCGGGTATTCTATTTGGTAAGACTTATAAGGAAGCGTACACAGATTGGAGAAACAGTAAAAACATCTTTATCGACTTATTCCCAGGCTTGACAAGTATATCTTTTAAGAATGATACGCCGATCATTGGTAAGTTAAATGAAGGGCAGCAATTAGGAGAAATTTATAAAAAGATGCGCTCGGAAGCTAGGCAAAACAAAAATGCTGATCCGTTGACGAGAGATACGGAATTGCTAACCGAGTTTATAAGCGCCTATCCTAAAGAGAAGTATAGCCTCCACTTGTTTTCAGAATACATGATTAAAAATGGTCCGGATACCCAATATGAAAATACCCTCCGTCTTTTCAAGGGTATGGATGAAGAACTCAGAAATTCTCGTGTTGGTAAAAAACTGTTGCAGAAGGTTGAAGCATTAAAATTCGCGGTGGGTACACAAGCACCAGACTTTAGTCAGAAAGACCAAAACGGCAAACTGATTTCACTCGCGGATTATAAAGGGAAGTTTGTACTGTTAGACTTTTGGGCATCTTGGTGCGCGCCGTGTAGAAAAGAGAATCCTAATTTGCTGAAGGCTTATCAGCAGTTTCACGGCCCAAACTTTGATATTTTAGCGATTTCTTTAGATAGCAACAAGGATGCATGGGCGAAAGCGATTATAGATGATCAATTAGCATGGACGCATGTATCTGACCTAAAAGGTTGGAAAAATGAAGTTGCTCTACTGTATGGAATACGAACTGTACCCTCCAATATTGTTATCGATCCTAATGGTAAAATTATCGCTAAGGATTTACGAGGCGAAAGCTTAACAGCCTTCCTAAAACTAACGCTTAATAATTAGTGATATCAAGAAATGAAAATCGATAACGAAATTCTCAATCGGTATCTATCCTACCGCTGCACAACAGAGGAGGCCAGATTGGTGGAAGCATGGTTTGATGAAGCACAGGAGTCTGCTGACGTGAACATCGAAGCTGCCCACTTCTTGACACATCTACATTCACTCGATGAACGCGTAACGAACCATGTTGGAAATCCTAGGCGTTTTAAGTTTACCTGGCTAATGGGAATTGCTGCTAGCGCGTTGCTTATCTGTGCATTTCTTGTTAAAGAATATATGTTCCAGAATCCAGTGAAACAATATGATAGTATTGCTGATATAAAAGCACCTGGTTCTGCTAATTCAGTTTTATTGCTTAATGATCAAACAGAGCTGAGCTTAGATAGCTTGCATATCGGCGATACGTTAATTGCTGATGGCTATCAAATTGTTAAGCTGGATAATGGTGCAATTCAATATGTCGGAACAAAAGATGCTGATCAACGAATATTCAATACCATTCGTACCAAGGCGGGAGGAGCTATCAACTTGTTGTTGTCTGACGGATCTATGGTTTGGTTGAATGCGAATTCAGAACTCCGATATCCAATCGATTTTAAAGGTGAGATGCGTGAAGTTTTTCTAGAAGGAGAGGCCTATTTCGAAGTGGAGAAATCGAAAATAAATACGCTTAATTCTCGCGATTTTTATGTTCGAGGACATGCACAAACGATTCGCGTCCTAGGAACCAAATTTAATGCGGACTTCAACGATGCCGGCCGAGTAGCCTTGCTCGAAGGTCGAGTTAACATTTCTCCATATGCCACAGAGATGGGGAGTATATCGGATGAATCTCAAGAGATTAAACTTTATCCAAATCAAATTTATAGTCAGGGGAAAATTTTATCCAATCAAAACGTAAATCGCTTTACAGATTGGAAAGATGGCTATTTTGATTTAGAGAACCTATCCTTATATGAGCTAGCGAAAAAACTAAGTGGATGGTACGGCGTAAAAATTGAAGTTGCACCAAACTTAGGGAAACATGAACTCTTTGGTATCATCAATCGCTCTAAAAATCTAGATGAGGTGCTGAACCTGGTAGAGCAGATTGCGCCGATTAAAGCTCACTTAGAAAACAATATAGTTTACATTAACCAAAATAACAGCCAATAAATTACCAAACTAAATGAAAATTTTACATGCACGTAATCGCGCAATTAATCGTAGGTGGGAATACCCATCATGGATGAATCGTGGCCTTATTTGCCTATTCATTTCCACGATTTTCTTGCCAGCTATAGCGATGGCCGAATTGCAACAATCCATTGTCTTAAAAACAGTAAACAAACCATTGAAAGCAGTTCTAGAAGAGATTAGACTTCAAACGAAAGTCGAATTGATAGGGGATACCTATTCGCTTCGGGACGCACTACCGGTGACAATCGATGTAAAGAATACCGATTTAACTAAAGTGCTCAAAGACATCTCAAAGGAACAACCCGTTGACATCACGTTCCATAACAATACCATTATTGTACGGAATAAATCCAATTCACAAAGTCGTCCTAATTCCGATAAGGATCAAGAAGGAATAGTCAAAGGCTTTGTGATTGATTCACTGTCCGGAGAACGTTTAAGTGGAGTCAACGTCTCGCTAGTGTCCAGTAAAATAGGAGGTGTTACTAGTGGCAGTGGTTCCTTTAGTATTCACTATAGATCAGCGTCTGACGCCATTTTGGTGACTTGTGTGGGGTATAGAACGCGTTCGATACCAATTCGCTCAGTCTTAAGAAATAGTGTGATTAAATTGGTACAGATAAGTAATCAAATTCAGGAAACAGTTATTCAGCATAAAAATACGCAGAATGTTACGATTGACTTGAATAGGAAGCGACACATGAATTTAGGTCAGATACTAGAGGGCTCGGTGCCAGGTGTTGTTTTAAAGCCGAAGATTACTACCAAAAAAGAGATTATAATATCCAATGCTGGAAATGCCAATACTGGCCGTTTCAATAATGAACGCGAAAAATTTGAATATTTGAAATCAATCCGTAGCCCCGTTGTTGATCAGTATCAAACTTACGAGGATTACGAACGCGATTTATTGATGAATTGGAGCCGGTTTGTTAATCGAGGGGATGCGATGGCACTAAACCAAGAAACCACCTTAGGCGGAATAGAAATTGAATCGCGTGGGGGCGCTATTTTTCCCGGTTCCACGAAGGGGATGCTAATTTTAATTGACGGATTCCCACAGTCGGATTTCCCGGCGAACATGCCGATGAGCAACGTGGAAAGTGTAGAGGTGATTCGTGACCCAGAGGAATGTATTAAGTATGGTCAGGCGGGTATCAATGGTGTGGTTTTAATAAAAACGATGGCTGGTAAAGCTGGAAAGCCGGAAATCCGCTTCTCGAGCAATATTTTTCTCGCTCAAAAACCTGATATAAGCTTGAAGGCGCTTGAATTGGCGAGCTCTGAGCAATTATTAGACTTTTACGATGAGCAATATCAGAAAAAAATATTTCCTTTTTCGTTTGATGACTTTCCAACGAATAATGTACCCTACGCTTATAATTTACTTTACGATCGTCTGAAATCAAAAGTCACAGAAGAGGTTTTTCAATCAAAATGGGACTCATTAAAAACGATTAATAATCGCGGGCAGTTGCAATCATTGTATCAACGTCGATTCATGCAGCAGTATAATCTGGGCGTGTCCGGTTCAGGGAAAGGGATTTTGTTCAATGTGAATGCATTACACTCGCGGCAAAAGCAAGAAACTCGGGGAAATGAAAATGCTTTATTGGATTTGAATTCAAATACACAATTCAATTTCTTTAAAAATAAATTAGATGGAAATGTTTTCGTTCGATATAAGACGGGCGAATCGAGGAACCCGAAAACTTCAGGAACTATCCGTGCGCCATATCAGTTACTATTTGATGCTAATGGCAATTATATTTACGACTATAGCGATACCTTTCGAGAAGATCTCAACGCAGACTATGTTTCGAAGGGGCTTTTAGACCATGGAAGAAACCTTTACCAAGATCAAATTTTGAATTTTGTTCAAAATAATACAAAAGAATATTTCGCTACTGCCAAGGTAAATTACCAAGTTAGTCCCCATTTGAAATGGATGAATAGCTTTCTTTTTCAAAATACGGACTACGAAGGGTTAACATTTACGGACCTCAACAGTAGTGAAGCTCGCCAATTCTATAATACCTATACGGCTACTTCTAAAGCGAACCCTTTAATGCCCTGGCTGCCTCTTGCAAATAAAGGCATACTTACAGGAAGTCGTTCAAAAACTATGGATGCCCGGTCTGGTATTGCCTATGATCGCGCGTTATCGAAAAACCATCGACTTCAGGCGGGTATATCTGCTTGGATGAGCTTGTCAGATTATAAGGCTGATTCCACAAGAACCTTATATGGTATCGACAAGTATGGACATGGAGGAGATACGCTGTTAATTGAGGGTAAAAAAGGTACCAATTTATATCGTGAGGCTATTGCCGACGATAACTTAGCGATGGTTTATCAATCCTTAGACCGCGAGGATCGAAATTTAAAACTAGTGCGCATCTAACACATAAGTATAAAAATTTTCTAACGAGTAAACTGGTTTATAACGGTGCCTTTATTCCCAACTTTGGGAAGATTCCAAACTACGCTAGCTTTACAGACGTCTATGCTGATATCGAGTGGGATTTAACAAAGCACTTTAAACTGAATGATGACATCCTGAGCCAGATCATGGTTCGTAGCAAGAATGGACTATTACGGAGTTCAGAAATTCCTGCACGTCAATCTACCCAGCGGATATTAGTGCAGGAATTTAAATCATACAATCTACAGTTGTTAAATTACTACCGTACAAATATTAGTAATATCAATTTAAACCACAGTAAGAATTCCCTTTACGTAAACCTGTTTGACGGAAAGATAAACATGAGCGGCTCGGCCTATCTCAGCAACGTGGCAAAAGTGCGTTGGTCTACTGAACTAGGTTTAAATGCGAAGGACCTGTTTTTCGATAAAGCGGATGCCATCAGTACATTCAAGCTAAATTACAGCTTACAAGATTTTGATTCTTATCAAAGTTTGATGATGCAATTATCCTTGAATCAAATGTCGCCATACAGTCCCGTACAACCGAGCTTCTTGAGTCTTGATCAGTTGCCACCATCGGTGAAGAATCAGGATCTATCTATGCAATTGGGTTTGTTCGCCGATCGTATTAATCTGACGTCTCGATTCTATAACCGATTAACTGGAGGTGTGGTCGCAGATACTTATTACGCGCCCGATCCTTCAACGGGAATGAGCACGCGCTATATGGACTACGCCATGCGGTCTAAGGGGGTTGAAGTTTTGGGGAACTTCCGAATTATACAGAAGCGAAACTTTGGATGGTCTGCAGACGTCATTGTTGCCCACAATAGTCTCACCAACGTGAAGGTTCTAGAACTACCCTATGTTGCAGATTTTACCTATCTAATCTCGCCAAAAGTTGGCTACAGTAAGAATGCAGTGTGGAGTTATCAATGGGGCGGATTGGATGAGTCGGGAAATCCAACCATTAAAACGGCGGAAGGCGAACGTTTGAAAGTCGCCAACGAATCGGCCTTGGTCTACAGTGGCGTTTCTATTGCCCCAAATACAGGGTCGATCAATCAGACTTTTGATATTTATGATTTTTATATCCGAACACGGATTAATTGGCAAACGGGAGGTGTATCAAGAAAATATATTCCTGTACCATCTTCAAGCACGGAATACAATGCAGATATTGCAAAACGCTGGCGTTCACCGGGTGACGAAGCATATACCGATGTACCTGCCCTGGCTCAATATGATTCGCAGAGACAGCTAATCGCCCAAAATTCAACCAATTCTATTATTTCAACAGATGCTATTCGTTTGGAAGAAATTCAAGTCGGTTATTTCTTTCCGCAGCACATCGTGAAGGCCTTGCGATTTAAAGATTTATCGACTTCTATACAAGTCAACAATCTATGGTTCAAGGCCAGAAATAAATATGGTTATGATCCCAAATCGGTATCGACAACCGGGATGATTACACCGCGTATGCCTGTTGAATTTTCGTTCACTCTAAATGCTACCTTATAATGATAACGTATAGAAATTTTATGAAGCGAGTTTGTTGTTTATTGTGCTTATCACTTCTATTTTCCGGCTGTTCGAAAATATTAGATGTAAATCCAGAAACTGGGATGACGGTTTCTGCAAAGCATTTCAAGGATTTTAAAGAGCTGATCAATAGCAAGCAATTTATGATCTCAAATTTGGATATAGGGAATATGATGTCGGACGATGTCCTTCTATTCCAATATTCTACCTATAGTAATGATATCTCTTTCTATCAAAAGCGTGCTTATTTCTTTATGGACCCTTTCTGGCAGACCGCTTCCGTAGATGAGATTTATGAAAGTTTATACGGTTTTATCGCTCAATGCAATATGATTATAAAGGAAGTTCCAAATCTGTCAGAAGGGACTGCCCAGGAGAGAGACCAGCTAATTGCACAAGCGAAGATTCACCGGGCGTATTTCTATTTCCAATTGGTCAATCTGTACGGTAGGAATTATAACGCGAGTACAGCAAACAGCGACTTGGCGGTTCCGCTGGTTCTAAACCTTGATCCTAATCAATTGCCTAGTCGAGCAAGTGTAGCCGATATCTATGCCTTGATTGAGCAGGATCTAAACGATGCCTACGCGACTGAAACACTCCCGATGTTAAGCGCAGACATTCAATATCCAGGACGCATAGTCGCGTTCGCCTTATTAGCAAAGGTTCACCTCCAAAAAGGAGAGTTCGAAAAGGCTGAAACTTTCGCAAAGGCTACTCTGGAACAAAATTCGAACCTCATCGATTATGCTTACTTAGATTCTACGAAAGTAGCTTTTCCAAGCAGTTTGTTGTTGTTGAGCACGCAACCGGAGCTTATTTTTCCGAAAGTTGCAGAAGACGGAATTATCACCACTTATGCTGGTAATCTACAACTTTCGAAAGAGCTTTCTGCGCTGTTCGAGGCGAGCGATTTACGGGTAAAGAATTTTTATACCAACATGGGTTCCTATAAAGTGTATAAATCTGCGAATACATCGAATGGACGTGTTGTTCGCTACAGAAATAGTATTGGAGTACCCGAAATGATGCTTATTGCGGCAGAATGCGAAGCGCGAAAAGGCGCAATCGCGAGTGCTATGAATCGGGTGAATGCGATTCGTGAAAAGCGGTTCTACTCAAAAGACTTCAAAAAACTGTCCGCAACGACTGCCTCCGAAGCATTGCAACATGTGCTTGATGAGCGTCGTAGAGAGTTAGTTTGTGTGGGAAGCACACGCTTATTTGATTTGAAAAGATTGGCTATCGTGAATGGTAAACCCGACACCATAAAACGTTGGAATGACAATGGATCTTTGGCACAAGAAATTCCGACCAATTCCGATAAATTAATTGTTCCAATAACGCCGAAAGTATTAACGTTCAATCCAAATTTATAAGCCTAAAATGATGAACATAAAATCTAAAAGGTCAACAAGCTTATTGGCTCTACTCTTGATCTGCAGCTTAGCGGCTAAAAGTCAAACGATGTACGAAGAAAGTACGTTGAATGCTTTGCTAAAAATGAACAAAGGGAAAGCGCTAGATGCTAAACTTCAAGAATTATCAAACGACAAAGCAAAAGGAATATACACCGCAATAGCCTATTTCAATAGGGTTGAGGATTACAAACGATCAGACAGTCTACAACGGATTGTCGGAAAGGAATATCCGTATAGTGCAAGTCGTTCACGCGCTTATATAAATGAGCTAGACGATGCGGAAAATCTAAGCGATTTGCAAAATCGCGTCGATAATTATTTAAAGCATTACGACAGACGTTTTGTTGATGACGTCTATCTGAATGCTGCGATACGTGCAGGACAAACGCCAGAAGGGATGGTCAAAGCAATTGACTATGTGGACAATATTAAGCAGGATTATAAAAAGTTTATGGGGATGTCAAACAATGCCTTGTATCTGGACTATCATAAATCTGATTTGGCTGGAGAATATACGAAAGCTGCTATTGCGCTGGAAGAACAGTTGTTCCCTAGATTGGAAAAAGTGAGGTCTTACGAACAGAGCATTACGAATCTAAACTTACTTTATGCTCGTCAGTTGATTGCCAGTGGGCAATCGAAAGAAGCGCTAAAATGGACGAAAGGCACCTATGCACTAAATAAATTTAAAGATCATGAGCTTGATTTTTACGTGGATTTATTGAACAGCGAGAAAGATTATAACGAACTTTTTACAGTTATGGACCTGCTTGCGAAGCAGGGTAAATTGACTTCGAAATATCAAACCTTAATGGCGACGAGTTATCGGGAAACAAGAGGTTCTAACTTCGAACAGTATTTGTCCGCGATTAATGAGCAATTAAAAGCGGCGGCCAAAAAGGCAATCGTCCAACATGCTGTTGAGAAGCCCGTTCCAGACTTTGAGGTGCTTGATACGGCTGGTCGTGCGGTGCATATCCGGGATTTTAGAGGTAAGACTGTGATTCTTGATTTTTGGGCAACTTGGTGTGCGCCATGTAAGGCTTCCCTGCCAGCGATGCAAGAAGCTGTAAACCATTATAAGAATGATAAAGATGTAATTTTTATGTTTATCCATACCTTCAGCCGGAAGCCGGGAAGTTCGAAAAAGGAAGCGGTTGACTATTTGGAAGCGAATCATTTTAATCTGGATTTGTATTTGGATAATCGACAAGCCAACGGTTCTTCAAAAGCTGCTGAGGCTTTTCATGTTAAAGGAATTCCTATTAAATTTGTGATCGATCGGTCGGGTATTATTCGATATGAAACCTCTGGTTATAGCGGTGCACATACATCAACAGTTTACGAGCTCATTGAAATGATTGAGGAGGCTAAAAAGAAATAGTTGATGATGAGAAATTATAAGTTTTTACTTTTGTTGGGTATGCTGTTTATGTGCCTAACAAAAAGTTTTTCACAGACATACATCGATTCAAAACGCTTATTTCGAACGATGGAAAAGGCAGTGAATCAAGCGGATTTTCCTGCTGATGAGCTTTCGAAGGTTTATCGTAGTTTTCATATTAATCGGGATAAGCTTAAGGCCGACATTCCAATACATCATCCTCAGCACAATGATTTAAGTGGCGAGGAGGTTTTTGAACAAAGCTATCCAAGAGTCTATATGTTTGTACAAGTGTATCGAAACGAGAAAACAAACCAGCGTGGCGTGCATGGGGCAGGAACGACGTTTCCCATATCCAGTGAGGGACATTTTATTGTCAATTATCATATGATAGATTCATTTGGGTTAGGTAATTCTGATTCGTCGAAAGTACATTCGGAAATTAAGTTTATGGTCGCTGATCATACTGGTAAACTTTATTTTATCGATTCGGTAGTCACATATTCGCGAGAAGCAGATTTAGCAATTATAAAAGTGGATCTTAAAGGGGATAAAATAAAGCCTTTTGCGTTGGCAGATGATCCAAAAACGGGATCTTCGGCGTATGTCTTGTCACATCCGAGGGATAATTATTATTACTTCACTTCTGGCCAGGTAGCGCGAATGACCGACCAGTCGGATAAAGGTATTTTTAGTCGTCGAATGGAAATTACAGCGGAGTACGCAGCAGGCTCCAGTGGTGGTCCGATTATCAATGGGCAAGGTAACTTAATCGGCGTTGTCTCCTTAACCAAGTCCATTTTCTATGAACCGAAGACGCAGAAATATTTGCAGATGACCATTCGAGAGACGGTGCCGTCGAGTGTCATCAAACAGTTGTTGAAGTAAAAGGACGACTTCTTAGAGAAATAAAAAAATCCAGATGGATGAAAATAGCGGAAACTGAGAGTGACAACTTAGGTGCAAAAGAAAAGCGCAAAGCTTTTCTTTTGTTCTATGAAGAACATCGTGTGGCGATGCTGTATTATGCGGCGAAGCAGGTGCCCCTGGACCTTGCTGAAGACCTAGTGCACGATGTTTTTACGCAAGCTTGGAACAATCGCGATCATATTCGCTTCGATAAGCAATTTGCGGGCTATTTATTCAAAGCACTGCGTCATCATATCTTGGACTATATCTCTAAAAATGCGAGTGCCAACAAGTATTTGGATGCCTTGCGCATATTTGCGGTAACATTTTCTTCGGAAGAAGCCGATAATCAAATCAGGGAAAAAATGTTTATGGAAGGGATCGAATGTTTATTATCGCATTTTAATCCGCAAAATGTGAGCATTTTTAAGCTTCGGGTCGCCGGCTATTCCAACGATGAGATCGCTAAAAAATTAGGAATTTCTGAGAAAATAGTACGAAATCAGTACTCCATCATGTTGAAGTACTTGCGGGAAAAGCTTCCTATAATCTTCTTATTTATGCTGAAGTTGTAATTGCGGTATAGGTTTCAAAGTGTGCTGTGGCTCGTGCTTCCATCGATAAACGAACAATAATTAGGGTAATCAAACTAAACTTAAAGCCATCTTAGATTCAAGATGGCTTTGATGTGTAGCATAATTTAAAACGGCGATAAATTTGATATGGCCTGATGCTGCTTGATTAACTGATCGTTTGCGGGTATTTCTGAATGGAGGCCAGTCGCTTAATTACCATTTTATTCCAATTTTAACCGATCGGCTTTAATGTGTCAGATTGATGGAGCTTAAATCATAAAGCACCTGCGTAGGTAGGTATCCAATTATTTTGTATCTTACGGTAACTAATTTGCTAACTACAGATCATGATAAGAGCCTATCTTCTATTGTTTATTTTGAGTTTCTATTCCTTTACTTTTCAAGTTGCAATTGGACAAAATCATCAGGATATTGGCTTTAGCACAATTGTCGTTAAATTGCGAGGAAATTACCCTAAGGATTTTAGCCTCGCGCAATTTGGAAAAAGTGATGGCTTACAGGGGCAAGGTTTATTAAATTTAAAGAAAGTAAATGATTCGACCTATTACAGCTCATTTGACAATCCGGCTTTATCTCAATATTATTTGATTCTAAACAACAAGTATTACACCTCCCAAATTGCCCCCAATAGAAATGATACCTTGTTGTTCAATTATAAAACGATCGACGATTTCCATGTAGACTATCGGGGAGATGCTAAAGACATTTTTATGCATTCTGACCAATATGCGACCTTGATGAAGAACTTTTTTTTCATCAATAATGATGCGGATACCTGGACGACGAAAGATATTGTCATCAAGCATGTAGAGGATTTAATGGCCTATGTTAAGCATCGAACAGAGAAAAAGAAGATCCTTTTAGAATCGATGACAGATAATCCGTCTTTACGTTCTCTTGGTATGGAAATAATTGACGTGACAGAAATGACTTATGCGATGGGGATGCATAATAAATTGCTGGAAGGGGCGTCGCTTCAGGAGCGATTTGCTTTTTACCGCAGGATTTTCGAAGATAAAGCAGGCTTATTTACGATGAAGCGCCCCATGTCAGAGATTGTATTTAAGAATTTACTGCGGGACACGCTTTTGCAACTGCCTGATATTTCAGCGGTAGGCCCCTATGTGTATGGAAGCTATTTGAAGTCTATATTTGGAGATCGTTTAGGCGTGGATGAAACCGAGTTTTTTGAACATCTAATGGCAATAGCTTATCTAGAAAAGATCGATGCTGATCGTACTTTCAGTGAGACTGATAAGTTTAATATTTTAACCTACTTTCAGAGCAACGTGTACAAGTCTAATTTGATTCGTCTTTCCGATATCAACGCGAAACAAGCCAATTCGTCGCATGTACATTATCTGCCGTTTGATGCTAAAAACTTGGATGTCTTTAATAGTATCATTTCAACATATAAGGGAAAAGTGGTTTTGATCGATTATTGGGCGACTTGGTGCGGACCCTGCATCGCTTCGTTTGAAGAGACCAAACCGCTCAAAGAAAAATATAAGGATAATAAGGATGTCGTTTTTCTATATCTGACAGACGAAAGCTCAAACTATAATCTATGGAAAGATTATCTCGATAAATTATCAGGCGAGCACTACTATATTACGAAAGAACAGCTGAATGTGATCTTTGAAAAAAATAAGTTTAATGCGATTCCGCATTATATGTTGATTGACCGTACAGGCACGATAAAGCATTCTGAAACCTATCCTAAAGACATTGCGAAAACTTTAACGGAGTGGATTGAACATTCCCTGTAGGCACGAGGAGTGAAGAGGGCTTATTCTAAACAGGTTTAAAGATTAACTTTTTAGATCAACACCGCCTATCTTTATTGTCATGCAAAAAGTACCAGTTTAATATTGTTCTATTTCTTATATCGCTAATTAGGCAATGTTTTTGATATAGATTTCTCGGACAATCAAAATAGCCGGGAAGATTGGTTACTTCGCTGTCGAATGAATAAAATTCTATTTTCGAGATTATAAGTAATTAAATTGACACTTCTACGCGCTGCAGATTTCTCTGATTTTGATTGGAATTTTATAGTTTTGAATTTCGCTTGATTGGAGAGGAAATGATATCTTATACCCCCCTTCAGCGAAGGGAATGTTGGTTTAGAAAAGAAATACGTACGAACGATGATACGGAAAAAAATGATGGGCGAGAACTGCCTAAAATATATTCTTACAGGTACTTTTTCGGCGATCTTACTTACAGGATATGCTCAGGAAAACGAGAAGCAAAAAGATCAAAAGCAACAAACCAGTGAGCAAGTCGGCTTAGGACAACCTCGTGTTATGGATTCGATTGAAGTAGTGCGTGATTATCGTCCAATGCTTGCTGATGCAGTTAAGATTCGTCGAAGTCCCGATATGAAGATTAATCGGGTGGCTTTAGAGGATGAGTTGCGAGAAATTGCGGCAGGAATGTATTGTACGAGAAATCCTTATAAAGAACCTTATCATAGTCCATTGCCTGAACGCTACCCGAATGCTTCACGCGATAATATTGACAATAACCGGATTGGTATATTGGCATATCGTGCCGGTGAGTTCGAACGAGCAAGGAGTATACTGAAAAAAGTAAAACCAAATGATGCTTTCTATCAGAGTTCAATTATCGCTTTAGGATATATGGCGATGAAAGGAGGGGATAAGCTTGCTGCGAGGAATGCATTTTACGATGCTTCGAGGATGAATTATGACCAAGATTTAAAGGCAGATGCTTTGTATAATTACGCAAAATCCTTATTGGACTTGGACTCTGTTCAAAGTGCGGTTAAACCGCTGAAGGAATACTTCGCAATAAAATATGCAGGCGTAGATTTAGAGTCCAAAAAAGCAGAAACAACGGAAGACCGTATGGTTCAGGTCTTAACAGGAAGCAGCAATTTTCAAGCAGGTGTCTATTTATTGGAGTCATTCAACAATAGAAGTGAAAAAGAAAATGTCATCTATCAAAAGATAACATACTACCGAGGGATGGAATTCTATAATGAACGTGCGTTCGAAAATAGTATTTCTATGTTTATGCGATCTGAAAAGTTTCCTTTTGATCAAGAAATGGCAGCATTAGCCACTTACTGGAAAGCGGAAGCCATGTATGAAGTGCGTAAATATAGAGAGGCGGTTGATAATTTTTCTAAATTCCTAAGCCTTCCAGTCGCCCGTAATACAAACCTATATAGTTACGCCAATTACGCACTAGCTTATGCGGCCTTCCGAATGGACCGATATAGTGTAGCAGCTGACTACTTTGAACGCTTCCTGGCATCTAAAGATGAACAAATAGATGATAAAATTCGGTATGATGTGATGGCGCGTTTAGGTGATTCTTATCTCTCAACGCGTAATTATAGACGTGCCAATGAGTATTACGATCAGTTGATCGCTAGCAAGGCGCCAAATCAGGATTATGCCTTATTTCAACATGGTATTATACAAGGTTTGCAAGGCGATAATGATGCGAAACTCGCAACGTTAAAAGCAGTAGTCGAGCGCTTCCCGGGATCCAATTATGCCGACGATGTGGCCTTTGAAATTCCCTATATTGCTTTTGTAAAAGGGGATTACGATACTGCAATTAAGGGTTTACAAAAAATGATTGAAAAATATCCGCGCAGTAGCTATGTGCCTAGAGCTTTAATGACGATAGGACTTGTGCAATATAATTCGGATGATAACGAAGCCGCAATGGCCACCTTTCAGAAAGTCGTTAATGAATACCCGAAGACTAGCGAAGCCGCTCAGGCGATGCTTTCCATTGAAAATATTTACTTAGATCAAGGCGATGCGGTCGGATATATTCAGTACGCGGTTGGAAATAATATCACGGAACTAAGTGAAGCTGAGCAGGATAATTTAGCGTTTCAAGCAGGACGTACCCTGTTCTCTCGAGGGCAATATGGCCCGGCAGTAGAAGCCATCAATGCCTACTTTGATAAATTTCCTAAACCTAGACAAGAAAAGCATGCCCGATATATCCGTGGCGTAAGTTTATACCATACCGGTCATACTGATGAGGCGCTACATGATCTGAACATTATTCTAAATGATTGGACTAGCCCTTATACTGAAAATACGTTATTGACAGTAGCAGCATTATATTTAAAACTGAAAGAATATAATGAGGCTATTGTGCATCTCAAGAAGCTAGAGATCAATGCTGACTATAAAAAGAATTATGGCTTTGCAATAAAGAATCTGATGATATGCTATTACGAAATCGGTGACTATGCGCAAGTCGCGAAGTATGCAGCTTTAATCAAGAGCTATGATCAGGCAACAGAAGAGGAAATCGCTACTGCGTATTTATATAGTGCTAAGGCGCTTCAAAAGGAAGGGAAGACAGAATCAGCGACTAAAGAATTGAACTTAGCCGCATTAAAAAGCAAATCGGCTGCGAGTGCTGAAGCGAGATATCGAGTGGCGCAGTTACAGTACGATAGCAAACAATATGATAAAGCACAAAAGTCAGCCTTCGATGTGATTGAAAATATGGACGCACAGGATTACTGGGTGGCTAAAAGTTTTATCCTAGTCGCTGACACCTATGCGCGAAAAGGAGATACGCTGCAAGCGAAGAGTACACTAAAGAGCATTATCGAAAATTACGAAGGTGACGATGATATTATTCCGACTGCAAAAGCGAGATTGCAGAAATTGAAATAAACACACTTTATGCCTTCCATGAAGCCAACAGCGCTTTATTTTCACTTTTATACTTATTCTTAAAAATAAACTCCCCAACTTTCATAAGAAAGTTGGGGAGTTTAATTATTAAACGGAGACTGCGATTCTACTTACTCAGAAAGAACCCAGCTTTCAGTTTAATATTTAACACATCTAATATTCATAGAAAACGGTTTTGTCGAAGCCGTCGGCTGTATATAATTGATAAATGCAGGGCTTCCCGCTATGAATCTCAAGTAGTTAATGCCATCAACGCCTGAAGAATTTGATATCGTTGAAGTCCAATATACGCCGACTGCGCCTCTTTCGTCAAGGGGGAGTGGGGTATAATTACTTGTTCCAACGACGACTGAAGTGCCAAAGTATCCTTGCGCAGGGAATGTCAATTTTATGCTTTTGTTCCTTTTACTCGTTAATACTTTTGCTGTGGAATAGTTTGTACTGCTATTTGACCATGTGCCGACGTCTGTGTGAACTGTCCCATCAATTAAACGTTGGAATTCTGTTTTCGTTGGAACGCGGTATCCAACTGGACAAGGATCATTACTCACCTTTACAGGAGCCTGTTCAGTGCCAAAGTTCCATGAATTATTTGGCTGTGAAGTTCCCTTCCAGTTGCTATTCGTTACTGTAGCAGTAGGCGATGCCACGATTAGCGAACTTCCAAATTGGTAGTAATTTCCAAAGATTTGAGAGGAGCCAGGAGCTTGGTCTGGACTAACCGAACTTGCAACGCCAAGGTTTCTTCTTGACCAAGTAACGCCATTAATGCGTACGTCATCTCCTACATAACCATCAGTTGGAATGATACTCAAAGTAAGGTTATACTTTACGCCCGGTTTAATCACTAAGCCGCTAACTGCTGCTGCTGTTGATGTCTTGCTCAGCGGGCCAATAGTAATTGAAGATAATGTTAGTGTACCCGTGCTTGTTTCACTGTTCATTAATATTGGGGTAGCGGTCAATATTGCCGTGTTTAATCCGGAGAATGAAAGAGTTGCATTTCCTGCAGTCCCTGTTCGGGTTAATGTACCATCGGCAAGTTTAAGGTTACTTGCTGTGTATTGTGGTGATAGGTTTGCATTGATAGCTGATATCGTATAGCCAGTAGAAGTAGCGTCAATAATTGTGGTGATTTGACTAAAACGATGCTTGAAAACGACGTTTAAATAGTTCGTTTTAGCTCCGCTTAGCGTTAGCTCGGTGCTAAAATACATTAAATCATTACTGGCCGTTATTCCATTAACTGATGAGTTGTCTAAGGTTTTGTTATTAGCGTCGGCGAAGGTAATAGCAGGAAGGATGGATGTGCTATTCACACTATAAGCGATAAAAGTATATTTTTTATCTCCATCTAGTTTCAGTGCTGCTGTGCTAGCCTCACTTCCATATGCGTAATCTCTTTCTGTGACATATTTACGATCAGGTCCGAATACTACGACTTTATAGCGCGTTCCGGGAATCAATGGATTACGTTCTATGCTCGATGCTGCCTTTTCGGTGCTACCGCTTACGGAAGTTTGGGAACTTGCTAAAGTGGTCGGATTTTTAACTTCCGTTAGTTCAGCAACAAGGAATAGATCATCGCTAAGTCGAGTTTCTGAGATGTTAGGCTTATGGAGGGTGTTTGTTTTGTCGGTTCGGTGTACACTTGCCTTCGCTGAAGGTTCGAGTTTCTCTTCTCCACTAAAGACAGCATCCTGTAGCGATACAGTAACGACAGCTTGGTCTCCACGACTTATTTCGTCGGATTCTTTTCTTTGGCAAGATGTTCCGATTAAAACCACCAACATGATAGAAATAATTTTTATCAAGTTTGAAGTGGATGTTTTAATTTCTGAATTAAGCAAAAGGCTTTTCATGATTACATGTGTGATTTTTTGGTCTGAAAAATGATAATTTTTAAAATCTTTGGGTTGTAAAAAAGGAATCCAGAATCAGAAGGCATATCAAGGTAGATACTGAATCTACCAATCATAGTTCCCACTTACATCAGCCTCTTTCTCCCACTCATGATAAACTTCTTGAGCATTGTTTGTAGGTGAGACTATGGCTGATCCTGCGGCTACTGATCCTTCTAATTGGAGAAAATACTCATGAATCATAGGGGGAGAGTATCTCTTTTTTTTAGTAATAGTGTGTGTGGTGTTTTTCATTTTGAAAATGCTAGTTTCTCTAGGGTTAACAGACGGATTATTAACCGCATAAAGACTTAACAAAGTTGCGAATAGATAGTAAAATTATTCATGTTACAGTTTGTATTTGTAGGTGATTCACTACATGATGTTTAATAGCTGGTTAAGCAAACGTTTGTCTAAATTAAATATGATTGTTCAGTGGAAATATAGTTTCTGTATTTGTAGGTTCTGTTGAGTTTGTTCGACGGATTTCGATATAATCCGTATTCATGTTTCGTCTAAAGTTACATTGATAGGTAGAACAACCGTTTTAAAGTATTTCGAAAGTTGAAGCCTAATTGCATCGCTATACACCTAATTTGCTTTCTATATCAAAAAAGGATGTATCATCTTCAAATGAAAGGTATAAAATCACATGAGGTATCACTTCCCTGCGAACTTGACTTTATAAATATGTATTCTCCATCGGGGAAAGGTTTATTATAGAAAACTTAATTCATTCTCGATACGTTCAGTAGCGCTCATGATAGAATGTGTAGTTCAGAGCGAAGTTGCTTCTGCATTCCACACTGACTTCTTATAATCCCCTCAGATCCTCGAAGGTTAACTTAGACAAAGATCTTGCTGTAGTCTACTTTGTTGGAGTGAAAGAATATGAATGGCTGTCATACCTTGCTGTCAAAAGTAAAACCCAACAAACAAGGACTCGATATTCTTAGCCTTATTACCTATTAGTGTCCTGATACCCGCTGTTTAATTTCAATTTCTATTCGAAACCGATAAGTCATCTTGTTTATTTTTTTGCGGATTCAGGCTGCTCATCTGATTTAGAGTGGGTGACTAAAAAATACCCTATAGAGGGTATTTTATTGTGACTATACATGCTGTAAGTTTACAACGTAAATCGCAAATCTATTGAGCGCTAATTAAAAGTTCAATATTGAGAATCATTTTATAACAAACTAATTAATTCTGTAGGTAGTAAAAATGGAGGAATCTTTACGCGTATTTACACTATTAGTCAGATTAGCATATTCTCTGGAATTAAAACAAACCCAATGGTTATCGCTTAAGAAATTTGAGAAGATTTTGAACGACTAACAATTGACTGGGAGAACTCAAACAGTAAAACAAACCAACCAATTCGAGGACTAATTACGGTCCTCATAAAAATTAAAGGATTATTAAAAACAGTAATTAATTCATTAAACAAACCGAAGATGACTACTAATTTACCTATTAGGAGATTACTAATATTTCTTGTTGGACTATTATTCCTAATCAATCCAATTAAGGCGCAAGAATATACTCGAAAAAGCTTAAGTATTATGATGCTTCACTATGCAGATAGTAAACCTTTTACATCTGATTATTATGATAGATTGTATGTGCCAAAGCGTTTTGACCATAACTACATTGGTATAAATGCATTAGCTATTAATAGCTATTTTTCTAATGCTGAATCGGTTACTGAAACTGATATTCGGAATATAATTTCCTCCCAACAAATTCCTAATAAGATATTGAGAAGCATTCTCGTTGATGAAACCAAAGGTTATATGACGACTCAGGTCATTGAGGATAGGGGATTGTATAATGCCACCGATGCTGATTATGCTACTGCACAAAGCTCCGCTCGAGGCTTAAGTGTCCTGAAAGATGTAGGGGTTAAGTTGATGCAAAACATCTATTTCTTGGTGATCGTACCTAAGGAAGTGAGTTCCATTTATATCGATCAAACGCAATCGAATGAATATACATTTAGCGGAACAGGCTATCTCTTTCAACTTGATTTAAATGAAGCATATCTAGCGAATCAGTTTTGGCAGGATTTCTATTTTGATAAACCTAATTCTGCCATGATGAACAAGCTGATGAGCTATGATTTTCCTTTGAAGAGTACAGCGAACTACTTTGGTGTGAAAGTTAGCGATGTCAATGTTGCTGATAAAGTGGGTTCGGGACTGATCAGTACGTTGAATACCTTATCTGGAAATAACAACAACTCAAATAACTATACCGTAACGCGTAAATCTATTGATGAAATTAGGAGAGAAGCCATTGATAAGATCATTGAGGATTGTCTATACAGTATAACATCTGCCGAAGATTTCAATGTCAAAAGTTCTATATTTTCTACCAATCCAGTACGCGCTAAACTTGGAACAAAGGAAAGTTTGAAACCAAACGATCTATTTAGGGTTGTGGAACGTCGCGTAAACGAGAAGACCCAAGAAATTGAGCTAAAAAAGAGAGGATATGTGCGTACTCAATGGGTTGCTTATAATGAAGGATCAGGCGCTGGACGAAGTGCAGCCTCTTCTTTCTTTAGAATCGCTACGCCTAATCTTGACATGGG
>JBEBRI010000007.1:0-42326 GCA_040394915.1 Sphingobacterium sp. | reverse complement strand
TATTAATAATAAATTTAAGATTAGTCAATGTCGAGAAATTTTTGAGTATGTAGACTTAGAAAATTCTCAAACATCAAGAGGAGACTTCTTTTTTCCTATGATTTCATTTTTCGGTATGACACTCGAAGAACATGTAAGATTTAAAAATAATTATGGAAATTTAGGACTAATCTTCAATGATGAAATTCTTAAACGTTCAGATCTAAATCCTGTTAGATATGTTTCAAAATACTCAGTAATTGCTAAAAATATAACTGAATTTGAGAAAAATAAAGCACAAGTAAGTTTTAACGGTTTAAATCCAATAATTAGTGGTGGAGAGGGTATAAGCGAACATCTGTTCAAAGCATTTTTGAAGACCGAAGGTAGAGGTTTTTAGATATGACTCAATTAGAATGTGGATGGAAAATATTGCATATTCAAAAAGTTTTAATAATGAATTAGAGAGAAGAGATAAAGAAACAGGAGAATATATAATTGTTGATGATAATTATTATTTTGGTTTAGAGAGAGAATGGAGAATTATTCCTAAACGGCTATTTACGAATTTTGATAAGACAAACGTTAGAATGAAAGATGATGAATTTGCTGAGATCTACCCGAATATTGATTTGTTGAAGTATTTGATTAGAGTTATTGTTAATCCGAAAAGTAAAGATAGAGTAGAAGAAATATTAAATTACTATAAGCTAAATAATATAGAAATTATTTGTAATCATGACTATAATGAATGATAAATCTATTGACAACTTCTCAGACAATAAAATGTTACAGAATTGAATTTTATTTGTATTTATTTTAAAATAAGTAGTTGATAGTCAGGTTTGAGTACTTTTTGTATCGGGAAGTAATCACGTGAACTAAAATTAGCAAAAATGCATATAATTTTCACGAAATTGCTTATAATTAGGCTTATTTCTCTGTTTCACATCATTGAATTTGGCAAGCGAAAGAAACGCGCACTACAAGGGCAGCCACAACGGATATGAAATAACGCCAATACGCCGTACCGAAGGGGATGGTAAGAAAAATTTATTGCAGATAGAAGGTATCCTGGTTAGATCTTTGGGGTATTAATATATCGAACAGTTAAGGCAAAAGTTAGGCAAGATCAAATTTAAAAGACGTGGCAAGACTAACGCCATATTTGAATTAACAAATGGACATTAAAGCCTAGCTTTTCGTTAGACATAAATAAGTTTGACCAAGCAAACATTATAAGACTTATCGTTATAATTTTTCGCCAACAGAAAAGTTATCTGTATTAATGGTGATTAAAGTAGATTTTTCCTTTAAAGTCTTCAAATTGTCAATCACCAAGTTATAGGCTTCTATACTATGTTTGGGCATAATATTGGACCAAAAAAAGATTATGGTATTATCTGTATTTAGTTCAGGTAAATTAAATTGTTGTAAAACAAAGCTTAAACCTTTATTATTTTTAATTTGGGTTGACGTTTTAGGTATAAATTCGTTAAATTTCCCATTATAGTTCCAATCTAAAGAACCTCCAATAGAACCTTTAGCATAACAATTTGCATGAAATGAAGCCAACGAATCAATTGTATAATAGTGAATTTGAATTGGTTGTTTTAAATCGTTTTTGTTAAAATCGCCAAAATATTCTACATACGAATGAAATTGATTCTTTGTAGCAGTTTTCATTATAACTTCAGGATATAATTTTTTAAACTCCTTTTCTACCTGTTCGACTTTATCCTTATCAAACTCTTTTATCGCCTCAATGCCAGCGATCTTGTACATTACATTCCTGCAAGCTGATGTTAATACCAGCAATAGCAGGAATGTAAATATTAATCTTTTAAAATTCGTTCTATTTGGCATATACTAAATCTACAACAATTTTTTAAGACGTTCCTTTGTAAAGACCTGGTTTTCTGAACTTATCACCATACGCCACAAAATTACCGACCGGCAAATAGCTATCTGATGTTAGACTAATTTTATTCTGTTGTAGGTTCAATTATTAATTTATCACCATCAACGCTGGCTAAGGCAGTTATTTCGTCTGCCTCGTTAGGTGCTTCACCAGAGATTAAACAAATGCCAAAAGATGCATTACATCCAGTTGCAATAGTATCTGTACCGTGCCGTCTAAATTTATTTCTAACACCTGGATTTTCCTCTTCAACAGCCGGATCAGTTGCTGCACGTTTTCTTAAAACTTTATAGCAAAAATTATCATTTACGTCTCCTAATAATGTTTTATCATTCGCTGAATGTGAAGGTAATAAGTCTTTTAGAGTTCGTTTCTCGGAATCAATTGGAAGTTCGTTCTTGCTGCAGCTAATTAAAGCAGATCCTTCTAAACAACATAAAATTAGTTTTTTTCATAATTAAGTGGTTTAGAAGATTAAGCATGAAGCAAATATGAACTAAAACTCTCTAATTCTAACGTTTTTGTTTAAGTAAGAGTAAAAGTTATTTGTTTAAAGAGCGTAAAACCTTAACAGCAGACTTTAATTCGAGAGTATCATACAATAACGGGAAAGTCTACCCAGTGCGAACGTTGGAAAATCTCGTCCAAATCGCTAACCATTTCTGAATCTATTTTACATTTTATTGAACCTTTTAAGTTTGAAACGTTTCATTAATCGGAAGCACAATTCTAGATCCTGTTTCCAATATTAAGTGTCCCTAATTTATGGGTCAATTTTTTTAATAAAAACTAATAGTTATGAACAGGAAAAATTCAAGCAGAGGCAATTCAGGAAGATCTTCTTCAGGAAATCAAGAGCATTCAATGGAAGATATTTATCAATTAGGTTATAGTCACGGGTTCCGCGATGCTTCTAATGATGATGATTACGACGACGATTTTGATGAAGAGGATTTCGATGATTATGATGAAGATGACGATTATGATGAATACGATCACGATTATGACGAAGATGATGAGGAAGACGACGAAGACTCAGATGGTAGAAATTCTAGCAGAAGAAGAGATAGCGATGGTAGATTCACATCCGGACGTTCACAATCTTCATCTGGGAGAGGAAGGAGAAGCTCGAGAAGTTCCTCAAGAAGTAGTTCCACTCGTGGAACGAGTTCAAGAGGACGATCGAATTCGAGTAATTCCTCCTCCAATTCAGATTCATCTAGAAGTTCCAATTCAGGTACTAGCAAACGCGGTTTTGCTGCGATGAGCAAAGCTGAACGAACTAGGATAGCCAGAATGGGAGGTGAAGCTTCACACGGTGGCGGACGCCGTTCAGGACGCACAGGTATTGGTGGTAGAAGGAATTCTTAAGTATTCCATTTTTTTAAAAAATGCCCCTTATTATAGGGGCATTTGCAACTTTTCAAAGAATAGTTATGGCAAAGAAAGAACTGAAAACAAATGCAACGGCCGAATCATTAGGTTCCACGGATGATGGAGCTAACGCCATCAATAAACATTCAAAATCCGATGTCAGGCAATCTCCCTTATACACATTCTTTTTATCTGGATTAAAGGACATCCACTACGCGGAAAACAAATTAGTCGACGCACTTCAGGAAATGGAAAATTCTGCCACAACAGAAGAACTCAAAGATGCTTTTGAGGATCATTTTCTTTTGACAAAAAAGCATATAAGTCGATTGAGAAAAGTATTCGCTCATCTTGGTGAAAAAGAAGAAAGTAAGGAATGTAAGGCAATGGATGGTCTTATCGAAGAAGTCAAAGATATCATAAAATCGACCGGAGAAGGATCAGTTACAAGAGACGTCGCTCTAATTATTGCCGCTCAGAAAGTTGAGCACTATGAAATTGCGACCTACGGAGGATTAGCTCAAATTGCAATTACATTAGGATTGGATCGAGTAGCTGATATCTTAGAAAAAACTTTACAAGAAGAAGAAGAAACGGATTTGCTGTTAACAGAAATAGCTGAATCGCATATCAATCCCGAGGCAGAAAAAGAGGATTAATTTCGAAAAGGGCAGTTGGGATAATCATAACTCCAATTGTCAATGCTCAGCGTTAATCGGATGGAGAATAGATATAAGTAAACACTATTCGGATTCCATTTGCAATAAACAACAGTTTGGAGTCAATAAGGTACAAATCAGTTTACCATGGAAACTGTCTTATCATTGAGAGATTTGATTTTAGATAGAATCAATCGTAAGAAATCAATCTTGGAATTGGAAGCCTATAATAATTTCAAAGCGGACTTATCATCTCTTATCAACAAAGAAATGATAAAACCAGTCGGTAAGGAAATGGATTATATGGATTACCCATATGAGTTTTATCTTACTGCAAGAGGAGAAAAATCCGTAAGAAGAGAACGTTAGCAATCGTCAGTATATTATACCGTTAATGATTTCTATTGGGTTTGATTCCTTTACATTATTCTGGTAACAGCAATTTTCAAAAATTTTAAAGCGTGTTGTAAAAACCAACATGAGCGTAAAAGAAGATAAACATATAACCTGCTTTATAAAAGCATCTTGTATGTAATTTATTCACATTTAAATTTAGTATTATGGCATTTGAAGCGAGAAACGAAGACAAATCAACTCAGGCGATTGAGTCTCAGACAGCGAAGATCCCTTCGGTAATATTCCTAGGAGCGGCACTGCTTTCAATGGGCGTATCCGCTGCACTAAAATGTAGTAGAGGGCATGATGATAAGGATGCGTTGTTTATTGGACAATGGGCAGCACCGTTCTTATTGTTAGGTATTTATAATAAAATCGTCAAAACGCATGAACACGATTAGGATGATAGGCCCCTCAATGGGGCCTTTCTATTTCATGACTTGCAAACAATCTGCTCTTCTGCTGCTAAATTAAATGAATCAGTGCCCTATTTTTTTACACAAAGTAATTACATATGCTCGAAACTAGACTTTTGAAACTAATGCTTAAAGCATAACACACGGATGGGAGTTTACTGCATAAATAATTTCTTAAGGTATAGAATGAATGCAGTCCAATCTAGCTAAGGAGGTAAAAAGCTGTTTAATATTTCAAAATTTGTAACGTTTTATAAAGAATTGCTACTAATCGTAATAAACGTAAGATTATGAATAAGAACTTCCACCTGAGCACCCCAAAAATTGTAATGATAGTATTACTAATTTTATCATGTTTGGCTATTTATCATTTTGGCAAAAATATCGGCGAATCCATTTACCATATTTTGCATTAGTCTAACAGCCTCGATAGATTATCGAATTTATATTGGAAATAATCGATGGAGTGATATTGAACAGTAAGAATGACAACAGCTAAATTTAAAGTGGAGCAATATGATTACATTTTATTTTATTAGCGAGCGTCGCTTCGAAACTATAAACGTCGGGCAAACTTGGGTCGTCTAACACGCTAAAAAACAAATGTTCAGTGTATTTTATTTCAGAAAAATATGCTTTCTTCAGAAATGTGTTAGTTTCGTTCTCATGTCTGTTGAATATCTCAATAATTCTTTTTAAATCAATTTTATCGCGGTCGTTACGAATGTGAAGTAATGATATCCAATGATATTCGATCACTAATTTTCTTTCTGCACGCTTACGGAAATTTTTATTGAAAAAGAGAAAAATAACCCAGTCCGAATTATTAATTTTCTTCAGTTCGACGTCAACAAAATTATCCACCAATATGATATCCGCGTTTGTGAGTTTCTCATAAACGTTATTCTGACAAACAATTTTATTTTCTATGTTGATTTTCATAATTTGAAAATTATAACCGGTCAGATAAATGCTTTTGAAATCGCGTAATGTAAGCGTTCGTTTAATTAAAGATAATAAATGATGTTTTTACACCTATATCTTATGCATCCGAACAATTGTAATTTGTAATGATTTGTTTACGAATTCAATCGTGAAAATATATCAGCAACTTCCTAAAAAACAGTATTACTACCGCTCATAAAATCGGAGTAAATTTTCAATATTCCATTAATATGTCGGACTTTGCGTAGTTAAAAACACTCGATCAACTCAAATTAGCTTAATTTTAAGTCGCAATCTCACAGCCAGTAACACGTTTGAATATTGACTCAGTAATGTATTCTGTTGCGAATATTTCCCTATCTTGCAGTCCAAAAGACACACTTCCCCAACAACATGCACAAAATCTCCAGCGCTCTTATTATTCTTCTTTTAGCCTCCTGCACAAACAGATCTTCCAGCACGCAACACGAGTCAAACTACATTTCTATCGTTGGACGAGATACCACACGCATTCGAATAACCCTTTACCCCGACAAATTCCATGGTGAGATGACCAACACCCGACCTGGTGGATATATCGTCACAGGAGAGATTAGCGGGAATATAAAAGGGGATACCCTCATTGGCGATTACCATTACAGCCCTTACAAATGGCGCGATAAAAAAAGGGTGCCTCTTACTTTGCTTGCCAAAGGAGATACGTATATAGAGGGAACGGGCAAAGCGCTTATCTATATGGGTATTCCATATTATATCGAGGAAACGATTCGCTTTGATGAGCCGAAGCGCGTATTCAAAGCCATTCAAAAATAACGTCCTATTCGCTTACGCTGTAGGTAAGCACAGGAAGCAGATATTTTTTAAATTTCAACTATATTTATTTAGAAAAGTCAGATATTTATACTTTAAAAGTATATATTAAGCACATTCTGTTACTTTAATTGATACGTTTACGACTAAAAAATTAGTATAGAATAGCACCTGTTCTACACTTTGCCCATTCTCGGTCTCCATGTTTCATCACGTTGGTAGCCCCATGCAGTATGGAGGATTGAAGGAATGAGAAGCCAACTTAATGAACTATTTTTATTAAATGAATCGACTAAAATAATACGATTTAGTTAGCAAGTATAACACATATCAACGCATAATAACAATTGGAAAATCATCTCGAATATTCGACATTAATTAGCCTTCGGGAAGGCGATCATAACGCTTTCCAAGCCATTTATGATCAATACAAGCGGCAGTTGACCGCCAATGTATTACGTTTATTGCGATCGGCTGATTTAACCGAAGAGGTGATTCAAGACACCTTTGTTGCCTTATGGGAAAGCCGCGAAAGAATTGATGTCGATCGCCCAATTAGCGCTTACCTCTATACGATTGCGGCCAATAAAACCAAAAATGTATTTCGTCGTGTTGTATCCAATTCCAAATACCGCGATGAGTTGCTACATAGCTTTGAAGAAAGCTATAACCCAATTATGGACAGTATTTTCAGGAAAGAATACAAGGAGCAACTAGATAACATGCTTTCCCAGTTGTCCCCACAGCAAGAAAAGGTCTATCGATTATGTAAGTTAGAGCATAAATCCTATCAAGAAGCTAGTCGTATTTTAAATCTTTCTGAAGGAACTATCAACGTACATATCCGCGAAGCGAATAAAAAGTTAAAGCGGTTAATCGCTGATAACGTGGATATTATATTCTTCTTGTTGATTTTCTTTCAAAAAAAATGATTTTTTTAGCAATTGACCTACCTGGTTTTTTCGTTTCGTGTGTAATACATCACATACAAGCAGTAAAAATGCATGAACAATCACCAACTATATAAATTATTATTTCAAAAATTTGTTGAAGGGAAGATCAGTTCCGAGGAACTGGAACGCCTTTCTCAATTATTGGAGGTTGGGGATTTAGACGAGATACTAACTAATGATATAGCGGCAGAGCTCGGCCGACCTTCTTTATTTGAAGATGATCGCCTGATCACGAGAATTACCGATCGTGCCGAATTGAATGTGAGGGCACGAATCGGAATTCCAAACCAGCAACCACGACGCTTATCCTATAAAAGTTGGGCATGGGCAGCGGCGATCTTAATGGTCATGGGTTTCAGTTGGTATGTTGCAAGACAAAAGGAGCAACGCAAGCCTGCAGAAATTACGCATGTGCTTGTCAACGACGCTCAGCCGGGGGGCAACAAAGCAACCTTAAGCTTAGCAAACGGTAAACGTATAGCGCTGGATGAAAGCCAAGAGGGATTGTCGAATACCGATGGAGCGATTCATTATACTGACGGAAGTCGTATTACCGAGATTCAGGGCAAAGTACAAATGTTGACACTTCAAACGCCACGCAAAGGACGATACCAAGCGACACTGCCAGATGGCACACGTGTGTGGTTAAACGCGGAATCAAAGATTACCTATCCTTCAAAATTTGAAGGGCAGCGAAGGGAAGTCTTCGTTGAAGGGGAAGTGTACTTTGAGGTTGCCAAAGATAAGAGCAAGAAATTTATTGTCGCTATACCTCATGATCGTCACATCGAAGTGCTGGGAACACACTTTAATATCAACGCTTACGCGGACCTAAAAAGACAGCGCACTACGCTCTTAGAAGGATCAGTACGGTATTACAACGAGAACAACAGAAACATCGTTTTAAGGCCAGGACAACAAGCTGTTCAAACAGAAAACAAAGATGCTATTCAAGTGGCTGTCGTCAATACGGATGTAGTCATGGCCTGGAAGAATAATAAGTTCAATTTCGAAGGACTTCGTTTTGAGGAAATCATGAGTCAGCTGGCGCGATGGTATGATATCAAGATTGTTTATCAAAGGAGCATACCGGAGGTTGAATTTTATGGCGAATTGAATCGGGATAACACACTTCAATTCGTGTTGAAAGCATTGCGAGATGCAGACGTACAGTTTAAGTTTGAGGGGAATACACTGACCGTCTATTAATCGAGTAAAAAGGAAATTACACACACACACACACACAATTATAAAACCCTAATTAACCAAACAATTAATGATAACGAGCAAATTACTGTTGTTTGAAAAAACGGCAATTAATGCCTGTAAGCCAATCAAACATTTATTTAGGAAAAGGATATGCTTAGTGGTACCCTTGCTATTTGCAATTGCTGTAGTAAAAGGACAGACTATACATATTGAAGGTCAGAATTTGAGCTTGAAGTATGTATTAGAGGAAATCAAAAAGCAGTCTGGTTACAACGTATTTATCCGTAAAGACTTATTGGATCATGCCAAAACGGTCTCGTTCAGCAAAGTGCCGCGCAGCTTACGGGAGGTGTTGGATAATGCGACCGCTGCACAGGGCTTGCAATACGAAATCCAAGGAAAGGAAATTATTTTTTCCAAAAAGGAAATCCCCACGCAACCTAACAAGCCAAAGTCCACTCAGGTAACTAATACTAGCGAGAATAGGCAGAGTCTCATTGCCGGACGCGTCATGGATGTAAGCGGAAACCCCATTAGTAACGCGACGATAACGAGTAAGAATACCGGCTTAAAAGTAGGATCCGATGCAAATGGTGAATTCGCTCTACAGCTCCGCTTACCTGATGAATTGCACATAACATGTATTGGATTTGAAACGAAAGCGATTAGTGTCCGTAATGAAAGTCCTATTAAAATTGTGTTGGATCAAAGAACCGTCGGCATGGAAGATGTGGTCGTTACAGGGATATTTAAACGCCCTGAGGGAAACTTTACGGGTTCGGTGACTTCCTTGAAAGGGGAAGATTTAAAGCGGGTAAGTTCCTCAGATGTCTTCGCAGCCGTTGCAACGATGGATCCATCCTTCCGGATTATTCCCAATAATTTAGCCGGTGGAAATATTAATCAATTGCCTGAGGTACAAATGCGCGGATCCAATTCGATGCCTAACCTCAGTGGCGAGCTATCCGCAAACCCCAACTCTCCTTTATTTATTCTCGACGGCTTTGAGGTCAATATCGCGAGGATAAAGGACTTAGATATGAATCTTATTGAAAATATCACCCTGTTAAAAGACGCATCGGCTACCTCCATCTATGGTTCTCGGGGAGCCAATGGAGTAATGGTAATTACGACCAAATTACCGAACCCGGGAAAAGTACAGGTAACGATAAATAATGACTTTCGGGTTTCCTTTGCTGATCTGAGTGTCTATGATATGCTGAATGCCAAAGAAAAGTTGGATTTTGAGAAGCGTGTAGGCCTATACGATTACAATGGTCTTGACCAACTGAACAATCCACGTGAGCAATACTTTAATGATAAGATTTATAACGACCGATTGATTGCCGTGGAATCAGGCGTGAATACAGATTGGTTAGCACAACCTGTCCAAACGGGCATATCTGATCGTACTTCCGTATACCTACAAGGTGGAGATGACTACATCCGATACGGTGTCCAGCTGGCAGCAGATTTGCAATCCGGTGTGATGAAAGGACAAACCCGCGATAACTATTCCGGACAATTTGATTTAAGCTATAAGGTGAAAAAATTGAGGTTCCAAAACTCATTGCGCGTTTTTCAGAATGTATCGAATGAGTCACCCTATGGATCTTTCTTATCCTATGTCCGTATGAACCCCTATTGGGCACCATTTGATGAAAATGGAAGGGTACGCCAAGTGCTCGAGAAAATTCAAACCGGTGAAACATCCTATACTACATTCGCCAATCCCTTATACGATGCAACCCTACATACCGTCAATAAAAACCAGTATTTCGGAATTGTAAATAACTTCCAATTGCGGTACGATATGAAACCCAATTTGTTCTTTGAAGCCAATATGAGTGTCAATAAGCAAAATGGTGGAAATGATCACTTTCTCCCGGCACAACATTCTGCCTTTATTAATATGAGCGACGTGTCACGCAAAGGAAGTTATAAAGTACGGAATGAAAATCAGCTTGGCTATGAAGCCAGATTTACCGGGAACTATAACAAGCAATTCGGGAAAAGTAATCTCTTTGCGACAGCCGGATATGATATTGCGAGCAATACGATAAACTTCTATTCTATATCAACAGAAGGTTTTGCCTTCGATAAATTGGACAATTTACTTTTTGCAACCCAGTATGAGCCGCAAAGTAAGCCAGAAGGGGATGAAAGTAAAATCAACCGAATAGGGATGCTTTTACAAACAAGTTATAGCTACGATGATCGATTCCTAGCAGATCTTTCTATTCGTCGTGATGGTTCATCACAATTCGGATCAGACAAACGATTCGGAACATTCTGGTCAACTGGCTTAGGATGGAATATACATAAGGAGAGTTTTTTCAAGACCAACCCAAATGTCAACCGTTTGAAAATTAGAGGTAGCTATGGCGCAGCAGGAAGTATTAATTTACCCGCCTATCAAGCGCGAACGAGATACAATTTCTCCACTTCCAATATCTATAACGGCGAACTGGGCGCGTCGATTAAGGGATTAGGAAACAGTAATTTATCCTGGCAGAACGTCTTGAATACCAACGTCGGTGCCGATATTCAACTCTTTAAAGAACGTTTGGATTTACGCTTAGATTATTACCGCTCATTAACAAAAAACAGTATCACACAAATAACCTTGGCGACCTCAACAGGTTTCTCCACCTATGCTGAGAATCAAGGACAGATACAAAATACAGGTTATGAGCTTTACGGCCGCTTTAAGTTGATTAATCGCCCAGAACAAGGCATGATCTGGTCCATAAATGCTAGTGGAGCCCAAAATAAGAATGTGCTGAAGTCCTTATCGAATCAACTAAAAGCATTAAACGATAAGGTTAATGCGGCCTCCGATCAGCGAGCAACGAATGTGCAGTTGGTGGAAGGCGCATCGATCAATACCATTTATGCTGTCCGTTCATTAGGCGTTGACCCGATAACCGGAAATGAAATATTCCTCACGAAAGATGGTGAAAAGACGTTTACTTGGAGTGTTAAAGATAAAGTAGCAGTGGGAGTGACCGATCCGAAATGGAACGGACTCGCTGGAACGCAGTTCGATTACCAAGGTTTTAGTCTCATGCTTCAATTTGATTATCGCTTTGGTGGGCAGATTTATAATCAAACCCTGGTTGATCGAGTTGAAAATGTGGATCCAACTTACAATGTCGATAGCAGAGCTTACAACCTGGGCTGGACAAAACCAGGCGATCATAGCCCTTATACGCGAATTAAGTTGGCGAAAACACTAACGCGCGTGACGTCAAGATTTGTGCAGGATGAGTCTACAATCAACTTGAATACATTATCCCTAACCTACAATTTCTATAAACATGCTTTTGTCAAAAAATGGGGATTAAATAGCGCACAAATAACCGCTATCAGCAATGATGTATTTAGAATGAGTACCGTCAAAATGGAAAGAGGATTGGATAATCCTTACGCACGTACGTTCTCCGTTTCCCTTCGTGCAGGCTTTTAAAAATTCGTTAGGATATGAAAAGAAAATTAACAATTTATATAGTAAGCCTTTTCGTGATGAGCATGACTTCTTGCGAAAAGTTTTTAAACGTGATTCCAAAATCATCCATTGCCGAAGATGATTTGTTTAGTTCTGAAGCCGGATACGCGCAGGCCTTAGTTGGAATTTACTCCGCTATGGCAACGCGACCACTCTATGGCGATAAACTGTCGATGGGATTCTTAAGTGTGATGGCGCAAAATTATAATTCGAGCACGCTTGGATTTATCTATAAAGAAAGCGCCGCCTTGAATTTTGAGTCCCAGGAAGTCAAGAACATCAGTGAGGGCATTTGGTCGACTAGCTTTAATGCGATTGCTGGTCTCAATAATATTATTACGCATATTGAAAAGGACCAGTCCATGTTTACCGGAAATAATTACGCATTGATTAAAGGGGAGGCGCAAGGTCTACGCGCGTTCTTGCACTTCGATTTACTCCGACTTTATGCTTCAAACCCTGTGCTAGACCCTGATGGAAAATTCCTGCCGTATCGGACAGAAATGAATGCTAATGGCAAGCAATTGGAAAGAAATCAAGATTTTATCAAGCTTGTCATTGCCGATTTGGACGAAGCGGATAAACTGTTATCATCCGTAGATCCGATCCTGTCGGGTAACAGAGATCGTCGTTTTAAAATGAATGCGCTGGCGATTAAAGCAATGCTTGCACGAGTGAATTTGTATGCTGGTCATAAGGCAGAAGCGAAGAAATATGCGCAAGAAGTAATCGACTCTAAGCAATTAAAATTTGTTACGAATGAGCAAATTTCGCGCTCATCCAACAAAGATCGACTCTTCTCCGATGAGCAAATATTTACGTTGAAAGTGCGCAACATGGCGAATTGGATTGATAGCGGTACCGATGCTTATTTTAAATATGACGCGAATATAGCGTATAACCGATTGACACGGAGCAGAGCTAACTTTCAAACGCTTTATGATGTTTCCATGGGCGGAGCAACAGACTATCGTTACGTTTACTTAATTGAAAATGATGGCGCAGCGGTCTACCCGTCTAAATATTGGGGACAGCAGATGGTTCCTATGTTGCGCTATTCCGAACTATATTATATCCTGGCGGAAACCGCGGCTAGCGTTGCTGAAGGAATAGGATATATCAACACTGTTCGTGATCATCGAGGGCTTGCCACAATCAATCCAGCCTTAGCAACCGAAGCGTCACTCGCAAACGATATTAGAAAGGAATATCAAAAGGAATTCTATGCCGAGGGGCAAGTATTTTTTTACTACAAACGTACTAATTCCGTCGACATGCTATTCAATCCGAAAGCGCTTAACCAAAAATCCTATATTCTGCCGATTCCGGACAGTGAAACGGAGTTTAATAATCAATATTAAGATGACCATGAATCCTAAAAAACCGATCTTATATATGTACGCTGTCGCCATCCTCTCCTTAGGTAGCGGCGGATTTCAATCCTGTAGCACCGCTGAAGTTCAAGATTTTGAAGCTGGCTCGGGCGCCTATTTCAACGATGAGCTGGGCGATAGTACTAACTATTCCTTCGCTAATCAAATTGTCGAAAAAGACATTGACACATTGTTTATCAATATGCGAGTCATGGGTGATTTGTTCGATAAACAACGTGTTATTCAATTGGAGGCGATGGAAGGTACCACAGCCGTAGCAGATAAGGACTATGTGCTCCCGGCCTATAATATCGCCGCAAAGCAATATGATGTAAAGTATCCTGTCATCTTGAAAAATTCAGCCGAATTAAAGGAGAAAACGTTAAAACTTGCTTTACGCGTCGCAAAAAATGCGGACTTTCCAGATGGATCAGGGATAATATCTAGCAAATATCACTACAGCACATTCCTGATCAACTTCAATAACCGATTGATTAAACCAACTTACTGGGAACATGTTCAAGTTTATTTCGGTGATTATAGCGATGTAAAGTATCGATTTATGATCGATCATATCGGCGTGGCAGATTTCATGCCAGACTATGTCGGGGGCAAGGTGGGCTACTCCGATTTGTTAAACTACGCCGGTATAGTCCGTAAAGCAATCCAAGAATATGAAGAGGAACATGGCCCTTTGCTGGATGAACATGGTAAAGAAGTTAGCATTCCGATCTAAATTAAGATGAAAATGAAAAACGTATTAAAAACTATATTCTTCCTTTCAATTTTGTTTGTTGTTGTATCCTGTGCTAAAGATCAGGGCAACTACGATTATTCCAAAGTTAATCGTGTACAAGTGGACGTGAAGGACACCGTTTATACGGTGCAACAACTCGATGAGATTAATGTAAAACCAACCCTAGTAGAAACCCTGCCCGGAAACGATGAATATACCTACAGCTGGATAGCCTATCCAACGACCGTTTCGATCGGCGAAGCTTTTTTTGGGGAGGCTTCAAGTGCTGTCACCGTATTATCGACAGCGAAAGATCTAAAGGCGGTTGTGACGCTTTCACCCAAAGATTACTATTTGCAATATACCGTCACCAACAAGGCGAATGGCGTGAAAACCATTAAACGTTATTTAATGAAGGTCGTTGGCGCATTTTATGAGGGCTGGTTGGTCTTACATAATAAAGCGAATACGGCTAAACTATCCTTTATTCGCCGAGATAACGAGTTGTTTATGGACCCAGTAGAGCAAATCAATAAGTTGGAATTTAAGGGCAAAGGTCTGGGGGTCTACAGCTCGGTCATTACCGCGATGAGCCAAATCAACATGTATACCGATCAAGGTACTTACCAATTCAACGCAGATGATTTTACATTGGAAAAACAAGACGCGGATTTGTATCACTCTAAAATATCGTATGTCAATCCATTTCATAGCGTAAATCATATCAATACTGATCAATACTTAATTAGCGATGGAAAAGTATATGCGACAATCGCCCCTAATTTCGGTGTACCAGGTAAATATTCTGCTTCCTTTTCCGGTGAACCAGGCTATATTTTCCCGTTCCTATTCTGCGGTGATATGTATTATATGTCGTATTATGACAACAAGAATATGCGCTTTCTGCTGGCAGACTTCAACAGTCGCTATTTAGTGCCATTTAGTAATGGTTTGGCAGGAAGCTATGAGGTGGCTAATGTCGGAAAGACCATGATCGCTGCCGATTTAGGCTACGATAATGTATACTATGCGGTGATGAAAGATGCCAACGGTTTTTATTGTTATTTATACAATCCGAACAGCCCTTTTCCGGCCGAACAAAGTCAGAAAATTGCGCAAAGTCCGGATATTGAAAATGCAACGGCCTTTGCTGCGTCTTCGATGTTGCAGCACATGTATTACGTCGCTGGAAACAAGATTTACTTATACGATATCGCAGCAAACTCTTCGCGGAAACTATATGAGTTCCCGTCGAGCAAATCCATCAAGGATATTAAAATGTTAAAAGGAAAACGCTGGTCCACAAATGTAGATTTAACCTATAACAAGCAACTGGTAGTGGCAACGAACGAGGGACAAGCAGGGGAAGTTTATTATTTCGATTTAAGCCCAACGGGCGATATTGTCAAAAATACATACAGTAAAGTCTACAAAGGATTTGGCGAGATCGTTCAATTGAATTATCGCAATCCAAATCAAGACTAAGCTATATCAACGATTGATTTAAAAGCCTCGGATAAAGGGCCTTCGGGTACTGATTTTTCCGAAAAGAAATCGTAATAAAAGAAAAAAAGCAGTGGGTAAAATGCTTTAGGGAGAGTCAGCTAATCTAGTTGGCTCTTCTTGCATTTTGGTGGTCCTGGTTTTGCATATCGAAGCCTTCAATTAGCACAAAAGCTTACAACTGCTTCAAGACTTCTTCGACTCTTAGCCCTTCGCTACTGCCCGTGGTCGAGAGACGTAGGATAGGAAGATTGTATTTCTTGAGAATGGAATCTTTGATTTGATCGCGTTTCGATTGTTTGCTTTCTTGTCGATGAAAAGCGTAGCCATCAACCTCAATTATTAAAATAGGTTGTTTGCTGTCAGCAATGGAACGCTTGATAGACACTTATCCCTAGAGGAGAAATGAAAAGCTGGTTTACCGAAGTGATCTTGCAAGCTATTAATTCAAATAAAAAACTCTTTGATTTCCAATTAATTATTCTATCTTTGATTTATAATCAGGCTATGCCTATGCTTTCTGAAACAGATCAGTTTACTCATCCTTTTTAGTTTCGCAAATTCTAGCTATGTATTTGTTGTCAATGCGCGATGCTGAAACTATCGGATTTTGTTTCCTTCAACTTCCTTTAATATAATCATCTTTTGTTAGCGAATCGATTATCTAAGTCATTTATGTCTTAGTAGGACTGGCTTAACCGCCTTAATATTTTATTCATTAAAAAAAAATTACAATGCAAGAAGGAACAGTAAAATTCTTTAACAACACCAAAGGATTTGGATTTATCACACCGAATGATGGTAGCGCGGATATCTTCGTTCACACAACAGGTCTTAGAGATAACATTAGAGAGAACGATCAAGTAACCTACGATGTAGAGCGTACTCCAAAAGGATTATCTGCTACAAACGTACGTGTCGCTTAAGATACTTGTAAGTTTGTTATTGGAATGTGGTTATGCAAAACATCGACCACATTTTTGTTTATTACGTAATATCGGCGTTTACTTTCAATTTACTCCTTGTAAGTTTTGTTAAATTAATTTCATCAGCGATGATGATGCCGATATTATTTAATTCTGAGGTCTAGGTATTTAATTACCTAGGCCTTATTTTTTGTCGCTTCATGGAATTGAAGCAAACGCAAATAGGCAGGACATTTCTCTAGCTCTTTTGGCCAGCGTTCACACTCCGCAAACTGAATAGAAAGAAATTTCTTCACATCCGATACAACCGAGGATGAGTTAATCTGTACTTTATCCGGATACGTTTGATTCAATAAGGCGTTCTGTAGTTCTTCAATTGTCATAGCGCGAAGTTACTCAAAAATTGCTTTTAGCGCTGCAATTTTCTTCTGCATTTATATTAAAAAGCCGGTATCAATATAAGCATTTGAGGCCTCTAACGAACGAATTATCAACTTTTAGTCAAGCTATAACTTATCTATTAAATCATCGATTTTAGGAAGAGCACAAAGGCTAAGGGGATGATAATAACGATTAAACGGTAAAAAGTACTAGTTTTTGATTTTCGGTCCTTGGATTTCTAAGTTTAACAGGATTAATTTTGCTTATTTTTTGAAAATATTTAATAATTTGATAATATTGGAATAACTAGTTATACATAAAAACATACCAATTTAGCTTCCGATACCTGCTTTTACTTTGAAAGACTCGAAATTATCCTTGGAATTGGTTCTCCCTGCTTTTAGTCGGGGCGATGAACATGCTTTTAAATGCATTTATCAGGCATGTTGGCCCCAAGTATTTTCGGAGGCATATTCTCGCTTGAAAAACAAAGAAGATGCTGAAAACATTACCCAAGATGTTTTCATTAGTTTGTGGGAACAAAGGGGTAAAATCGAGATTCATAATATCGATGCCTATCTATATACCCTATGCAAGCATAAGACCCTGAATTTTATTCTGAAGAAAAGACCTGCCTTATTGGATGTCTTTAAAACCGAGATACCCTCAGAGAATTCGCCTGTCTATCAGCTGCTTTTTAAAGAAGCACAGGGGCAGTTGAATTCCAAGATTGGTAAATTGCCTCGACAACAGCGTGCCGTCATCCAATTGCGCTATTTAGAAAACCGCTCAACCGTTGAAATTGCCGACGAATTGGGTCTCTCTGTTAAAACTGTGCGTAACCACTTAGGACGTGCGTTAAGCACCTTAAGGAACCTCTTCAAAATTTTTCTAATTTTTTTTATTTCCTAACTGGGCTTCTCGTCTAGCAATCTGTCTTATCTCAAGAACTGCCTTAGCTAGCTAGGTCAGCTCTCTTTATTATACCTTATGAAAAACGTACTGCTTAGTTTAATCGCTAAATATTTAAAGGGGAGCGCAAATCCCGAGGAAAAAGAAATCCTTGATCAGCATTACGATCAATTGGTTTCGGATAAATTTCAGCTTAAGGATATTAGTGAGGAAGAGCAAGCTGACATCGAGGCGCGTATGTTTACGCAGATTCAACAGGGCATGCAGCAGTCGAGGATTAAGAAAATCAAGCCTAATTATTTTCAATGGGCAGCGATCCTCTTACTTCCTTTGCTCTTTGGAGTTCTCTATTACGCACAAAATAGCCAACCATCCGATGCGAGTTTACTGCTCAGCAAGCCGGGTGCGATGTCGGCTAATCTGATTAGCTCATCCGGGAAGACCTATTCGTTAAGCTCGGCCGAAGATTTAATTAAGTTGCAGGCGGCAGGGTTATATCAAGCGTTGGATTCAGCAGAACATGCAGCTGTCTTCCATGAAATCAATACGCCCAAGGGGGCTTTCTACCAATTGATACTTCCTGACTCCAGCAAAGTTTGGTTGAACGCAGCAAGTAGCATACGCTTTCCATCTCGATTTGAGTCAAATAAACGCGAAGTCTTCTTAACCGGGGAGGCTTACTTCGAAATCAAACACGATGAGAAGGCGCCATTCTACGTAAAGAGTACACACCAGACTACTCGAGTATTGGGGACAAAATTCAATATCAACGCATATGCGGATCAGCCAGAAGATGAGGTAACCCTCATTGAGGGAAGCGTGGAAGCCAGTTCGACAAGTCTGCAGAAAGTCTTAATGAAGCCGGGTTATAAAGCACGGATAGGCAATAACATACAGTATCAGCAAGTAGATCATGCTGGGGACTACGCGGCATGGCGATCGGGAGATTTCTATTTCGATAACTACTCGCTCGAGCAGGTCTTACAAATGTTAGGGCGCTGGTATAATTTGGAAGTAGATTCCCGTTCCATTCCCAGCAACCGAATCAATGGTTTGATACCACGTAATCTTCTCTTGAGAGACGTACTCGCTTTGATTGAGACTACTTCCGGCGTTCAGATCTCTGTCGTGGAAGGAAAGTTAAAAGTCGTACGTTAATCGCAATCTAATTTTAAAACAAAACAAACAAATCAATAACGCCAAAAATGAAATTTTTAAAAATCAAAAAGCTCAACTTCTTGCTTTTCGCAGGTATGGGTTTTCTAAGTTTCCATTTGCCGGCACGGGCTGAATCCGTTCAAAAGATTAGCCTCGATGTGCGCAATGAGAAATTAGTCGACGTTTTTAAGCAGATCAAAAAGCAGAGCAATGTTTCTTATCTGTTTGACGGCAAATTCAGTCCTCAAGCGAACGCCATTACGCTAAAAGCGAATGGAATGGAGTTGAAAGAGCTATTGCCCTTGATCTTCCACAATCAACCTTTCGATTATAGTTATGACAAGGGGGTGATTGTTGTTAAGGAAAAGAAAATCGCTGAGCGAGCGACAGCAGCTTCTGCTCGCGTTCAACAATTTGTATCTGGCTTTGTTGTCAGCGAAACAGGGGAACCATTGCCTGGTGCGACCGTGCAGGCAGTGGATGGCTCGAGATCGGTACAGACGGATGCCAAGGGTTATTTTAACTTGCCAACTACCGCAGACGCGCTCAGTGTTCGTATTAGTTTTACAGGTTATGAAACCAAAACGATTAATTTAAAACAACAAGAAGCGCCACGTATTATTCTGAATGCACGACAAAATGTATTGGATGAAACAGTCGTTGTTGGCTATGGGGTGCAAAAGAAAGCTTTGGTAACAAGTGCTGTTGGAAGTTTGAAAATTGATGATTCTAATATGCGTCAGGTCGCAAGTCCAACGCGCTTGTTAGAGGGACGTATTGCGGGGGTAAATGTGTCTTTAGGTTCGGGTAATCTAGCCTCTGGCGAGCGGATTTCAATTCGCGGAACATCATCCATTAGTGCTGGAAATAATCCTTTATACGTGGTTGATGGGGTGCCTATCAACACCTCGGATATGTCTCTATTCTCTTTCGGAGAGAATTATAGCCCCTTGGCAGCCTTTAACCATGCGGATATTGAGTCCATTGAAATATTGAAAGATGCCGCATCGGCAGCAATATATGGATCGAGAGCAAGTAATGGGGTGGTATTGATTACGACAAAATCCGGTAAAGCAGGTCGAAATGATGTGCGGTTAAATATTACAACTGGATTTAGCGAATTCGCCAATCCAAATAAAATTAAAGTATCGAATTCTGAACAATATATATCGAGCTATAATGCCGGTGCAGATAATTACAATAAGCAATATGGTTTAGTGGTTGGGCAAGCGGATTATAAAGTACGTATATCAAATCCTTATGAAGGACTACCAGATACCGATTGGTTAGGGCTTATTGTGCAAAAAGGGTACTTCCAGAATTATGATGCTTCATTCTCAGGCGGAAATACCAAGACGAACTACTATTTCGGATTGGGCTTAACGGATCAAGCGGGCGTCATTAAAAACAACGCTATTCGCAAATACAATTTGAATTCAAAGATCAGCCACAAGTTTAGCGACTGGTTGGAAATTGGAGCCAACAACATGGGTAACTTTATCAAGAATAACCAAGTTCCGGGAGCCAATTTAGGATCGACGATTATTGCGCGTGCCATTGAGCAACGTCCTTTTGATAGACCGTTTAAACCCAACGGAGGGTATTATGTCGGAGGAACAGATGAATTAACTCGTCATAATCCGCTGCAGATTTTAAATGAGCAAGATGCTTATGTCGATAATTACCGCTATTTGGGTACTTATTACGGACAAGCGAATTTCTTGGATCACTTCTCCTTCCGTACCTCATTCTCCGCAGATATAGGCTATACTTATGACTATACCTATTATAACGATAAGCACCCTTATGGAACTGGGGTAGGACGTTTGGTAGATTATAACCGTTTGATTCAAAACTTAGTCTTTGACAACGTCATTAATTATAATAATAAATTTGGCGATCTGACGGTATCGGCGATGTTAGGACATTCCTTCCAAAAGCAAATGTCGCGATCCTCAATGATTGATGGACGTGGCTTCCCGACGCCATCGATGCAGGTAATTTCTGTAGCATCGGATATTTTTGATGCTAGTGGATCAATCGGTGAGTATGCATTGGAGTCTTATTTTGGTCGCGGAACATTCTCATATCGAGATAAATACCTGATGACGGCGACCTTGCGTGCAGATGGTTCTTCGAAGTTTCATCGGGATAATCGCTGGGGGTATTTTCCATCGATCTCATTCGGATGGAATGTTTCTCGTGAGGAATTTATGGGCGAGAACAGCAATGACTTGAAAATCCGTGCAAGTTATGGTATCACCGGTAATCAAGAAGGAATCGGCCAGTACGCCTACCAAGCGTTAATGTCCGGTGGACAGAACTACGGTAATATCTCAGGGATATCGGTTTCATCCTTCGGAAATAAGGATCTTCGTTGGGAAAAAGCAAATCAGTATGATGCCGGATTTGACGTGTCCTTCTTCAAGAAACGATTGAATATCTCCTTTGATGCGTACTATAAAAAGACTTTCGACCTATTGTACAGCATGCCAATTCATGCGACTACTGGGATGACCAGCATTGTTAGCAATATTGGAACCATGGAAAACAAAGGATTGGAGCTAAGCATCAATACCAACGTACCTTTGGGACCAGTGAGTTGGAAATCAGACTTTAATATCGCACATAATAGAAATAAGATCCTTTCACTATTGGATGATGAACTACCAATTGCAATCGGCGATAACCGCGCTTTACAAGTAGGTAAAAGTATTGGTGCATTCTACCTGTTTGATTCAGATGGATTATATCAATACGACGGAGAAGTTCCTCAGGAACAGTTTGATTTAGGATACCGAGCTGGCGACGTGCGTTGGAGAGATGTAGACGGTAATAATATTATCAATGACAATGATCGTCTGGTTATTGGAGATTCAAATCCTAAGTTTACAGGGGGCTGGAATAACAGCTTTTCTTACAAAGGATTTCAGTTGGATGTGATGTTTACGTTTATGTACGGAACAGATATTTATGCGCAATGGAAATCAACTGGTATGGCGAACTTAGGTTCTAATTATGCGAAGGACTTAAGCTATGTAGAAAATGCATGGACAGGACCGGGTACCACCAATGTTTATCCTCGTGCTTTAATTGGTTTGGGGCATAATACAAAGAATTCGACACGCTTCCTTGAGGATGGTTCATTTATCCGCCTACGCGCATTGACTTTAGGCTATAACTTCGATCGTGCGCTTGTTGAGCGGATCAAATTGAAAGGCCTACGTGTATTTGCGACTGCAGACAACTTATTACTCTTCACCAAATATTCTGGATGGGATCCAGAGGTAAACAATAATTTGGATCCGAGATACTATGGGGTCGACTTATTTGGCGTACCTCAGCCTAAGACATTCAGCTTTGGTTTAAATGTTAATTTATAATCTTATGAAACGCTTAAAACTTAACTATATCGCTCTTGCCGCAGCCCTTGTATTGGGGAGCTCTTGCGCAAATCAGCTCGACTTATATTCGCATTCGGCCATGTCGCCAGATGCTGTCACTGCGGGTGACTTACCTGCTCTTCGAATCGGCATGTACAATAATATGCAGAACGATCCAGGAGTACATAACTTTATTCTATTTGATCTGCTGGGCGGTGATTTGCAAACAAGCGCTAATACCTCGCCACTAAACTTAATCACCAGTACGCTTTCGCCTTTGAATTCGGTGATCTCTAGAGGATGGAATGGCTACTATAGCTCTTTGTATCAGGTGAATAATGTGATTGACATCTGTAACAAGCAGGAGGCAAGCGCTATTCGAAATAAAACTTTAGGAGAAGCTTATTACTTCCGTGCTTTAAATTATTATAATCTGATCGCTCGCTGGGGAGATGTGCCTTTGTTGTATGAGAATACACTCGATAAACCGACTAGAACTGCGAAAGCAGAGGTTTGGGATTTCATCGAGCAAAACTTGGAAGAGGCGTCAAAGCTTCTGTCAACTGCTGATTCCTACTATTACGTTTCTGCAGATGCTGTCACAGCATTGCAAGCCCGTGTATTCTTAACACAAGGAAAGAAAACGGAAGCTGCTCAAGCGGCAGAGAAATTAATCAACTCTGGAAAATATGCCTTGGATAGTTTCGAGAAAATTTTCCGTAAACAAGCAAATAATGAGGTGATCTTTGCCTTTGAAAACCTATCGGAAGAATCTTCGATTAATATTTCGGATTTGTTTTATTCTTACGCGCATCCGAATAAAGGACAAGGGAATTATCGTATTACGGAGAAGACCTTGAGCTTATTCGCTGGATCTGATAAACGCCGTGCGATGACCATCATCAATATTGCAGGAACCGAATGTGTTAATAAATATCCGAGTGGACAGACCGGTCGTGATCCGGTGATTATTTCACGTATTGCTGAGATGTATTTAATCTCCGCTGAAGCGCAGGGATTACAGAACGGATTGGCGCGATTAAACCAATTGCGTGCTTATCGCGGCGTAGCTGCTGTGAGCCCAGGATCGGAAACAGACTTCCTAGATGCTGTATTATTGGAGCGACAATTGGAGCTCTTGGGCGAGAATTTTAGATATTATGACCTTGTTCGTACTGGAAAAGCAGTGAGTACCCTCGGTATCTTAAACTACCAAACCCTATTGCCAATCCCTGGAAGTGAATTGCAAAGAAATACGAATTTGACACCAAATCCAGGTTATTAATCATTAAATCATGAATAAGTTAAAGACATTATATATAGCCCTTTTTATTGCGCCGCTATTGATTAGCGCTTGCAGTAATGAGGATGAATTTATCCGCGTCGAAGATCAGTATAATTTGAATCCGCAGACCGAGATGGCCAAGAAATTAGTCAATGGAACGAATCTCTTTGTGCATATTAAAAAAGATACTTCCTATACTGTACAAGAAGGTTTAACGGCAACAGAGATTTCTTATGTTTCGCATACAGGTTTAGCTAAGAAGCTTTTTACCTTCGAGGTGGACCTTACTAAGCCTAATCTTACTATTGAGGTTTCTACACCTAACAATTCGCCGCAATTTGGGATGCAACAAATGACGAAGCAAGCTACATTTGAAGATGCGGAAGGTCATAAAGTATGGGCGGGCATCAATGCCGATTTCTTTAATACCTCGAATGGAACGCCTCAAGGAATAGTTTATAAAGAAGGTCTGGCTATCAAAACAAGCGTGACAGACGCTGTGAATACTTTCTTTGCGATTCTAAAGAACGGAAAAGCTTTCGTTGGTGATCAAGAAGACTATGAAACCGTAAAGTCGTCGATTCAGGAGGCCGTAGGGGGTCGTGTAACTCTTGTCTCCAATGGGATTTTAGTGACGCAAACCTCTCCAACATTAGAGCCGAGAACAGCAATTGGCGTATCGCAAGATGGTACGAAGGTTTATATCTTGGTGGTAGATGGACGTCGTTTCCATTACTCGAATGGCATGAGCTACGAAGAGCTTGGACAATGTTTAAAGGCGATGGGCTCTTACGATGCGATCAATTTAGATGGGGGCGGCTCGAGTACATTCTTTATTCGTAATCAACCTGATTTCGCTGCCAACCGATTTGAAATTCGGAATTGGCCGACAGATAATGGTGGGATGGAACGCGCAGTTGGCAATGGTATTTTAATCATTAAGAAGTAATAGAAATGAAATTATATAGAATTAAGCAAGTGCTTGTATTGCTCATCTTAGCGGCATTAGCTTCTTGTCAAAAGATAGATATCAAGAGCTTCGATGCACAGGCAGGAGAGATAGCCTTTGATAAAAGTTCCCTTGATGCAGGCAATCAATTAGATACTTTAGAAATCGCACTGCAGAGTAATCTTCCATATCGTTTAAAAACGGCTAGCAACTGGATTACCTTTGTGAAAGCGAATGGCTTAGCGTCCGATAAAATACAAATTATTGTGGCTAGAAACCGTGAATTGGTTGATCGTACGGGCATAGTCGAAGCGTATATCACCGATCAAGTGAAAACTAGTTTGACGATTGTTCAAAAGGCTGGAGAAGTTTCTTCAGAGACCAAACATCTTTATGTAAAAGCAACTGCGACGGCATCTACCGATGGCTTATCGTGGGAAAAGGCAACTTCCTTAGATCAGGCATTGAAAGATGCGGAAAACGGCGATGTGATTCACGTCGCGGCGGGTGTCTATCGGCCGACAGTGACCTTAACTGGGGGCTCGCAAGCGGGCGATATCACCTTCGAAATTGCACAAAATATCAAGCTGATTGGAGGCTATCCAGCACAAGCAATGACAGGCGCGACTGCCGATCCGATCAATAACAAGACCGAATTAAATGGCGACGATAAGGCTATCCACGTGTTAACCATTGTGGCGCCTAAAACCGCTGGGCAAAAAGTGGAGATCGATGGATTCACGCTAACCAAAGGAAAAGCGGGAGGTACTGGTACTGTTTCTTCTAATGGATTAAATATTAGTAGACAACATGGTGCGGGCTTATTAATTGCAGGATCAGTAGTTGAATTGAAGAATATGCGTATTACGGATAACAGTTCTGCGAATCATAATCCAGGAGTGTATTTGACTGCGGCAGCGGATGTGATCATTAGAAATTCGACTATCAGCAACAACTATTGTACAATTGCAAGCTCTAATGGTGGTGGTATTTGGAATGATGGCTCGAGGTTACAATTAATAGATTCTGATATTGTCGGTAACCGAATTGGTGGGGTAGGTGCCGGACTATACAGTCTGAACACGAGCGTTGAAAGTGTTAATATCCTTTACAATGTAACGATTGCGAACAATGTGGCAGGTATGTTTGGTGCAAATAGTGTTGGCGGTGGAATCTACGCGCGTGAGAAATCGCAGTTTTATCTGATCAACTGTACGATCCACAGTAATCGCGCTGGTGGAAATGGATTTGGGGGAGGAATTGCCATGTATGGCGCTAGCCAAATGAATTTGATTAACTCGACGGTAACGGCGAATCAAGGGGGAATGAATAATGCGGGTTCTGGAGGTTCAGCAATTCAAAATGCGTCAGCAGCAAACAACAGCTTATTTATCTATAACTCGATCATTGCTGGAAATGTCAGTACAGGAAGTCCCGAGCTTGGCGGGAATGCATTTGCATCTTACAGTATCAAGTCGAGCATCTTAGGAATGCAGGTGTACGACTACGACGGAAAACTAGGAACGAAGACCTTCGATCCTCAGGCTTCTTTCGGAACGGTTGGCAATCATGGTGCTTATGGCGAAACGGTTCCTTTAAAAGGATCTTCGGCAGCGACTACCGATGGGATGACCACCCTGCAGTTACAGATATTAGGTGTCAATTTAAGCGCTATCAATGCAGATTATTTATTGATCGATCAAAAGAACGTTTCAAGAAATGGAAAAGCAATTATGGGAGCTGACATCAGCGTGAAGTAAAACTAAGCTTATCTTATATAAAAATAGAGGTGTCTTAAAAAGGACACCTCTATTTTTAATATTGGAACCAAGAAGCCAATACTCGGCACTTGAAGAATAATATTCTAAAATACTACTCAGCAGTCGTTGTTCCTGGTAATTGTGTTTCTACATTTATTTTACTTGCGCCAGCACGTTGAATCATCACCGCCTTTCCAAGTTCTTGTAATCCTTTGCTCTCATAGATTTTCATCGCTGTCGATACATCAATCGCTTGTCTTGTCTGCTCGTCTAGATCGAATGCTAAGGTGATAAAGTTTAACTTCACACCTAATTTCTCGAGCTCTCGGTTGCTCTCTTCTAATAGATGATTTTCTATATCTGATTGATCTAATTCAACGATATCCTCATCGACGAAAATACGTTTTGCCACATCTTTAATACGCTTATCGATCACCATATTTTCAGCCATTTCAAAGGATTTACCCAATGCATCCTCGTTATCGGCATCCACATTTGCTTTACCTAAAAACTTAGCTTGTTTGATAAAAGATAAAGCGTCAGTAATTGAATAATCATAATCTATGTGGATATTTGCTCTCACTTTATCCTTCAAATTAGAGATAAAGCGTGCTTCGCCTTGCATCGGAAAATTAGGAATAACAACCTTCATATAACACATGTTTAGTCCGGCTTTCGGGACGGCATCTCCGGCTTCGATTTTTTTCCAAGTCATCCCGCAATCGCTAGAGACAACGACCTGTTGATTTGATTTAGCGTAATTACAAGACTGCGCAACTAATGCTGCGCCAGCAAGTGTTAAAATCAATAATGATTTATTAATAGTCATGGTTAGTTTTTTATTAAATGGATTTGATTTGGTGTTTCTTGATTGATATAATCTCAAAATTGAGACTGGTGCTAAAATAATCATTCAAAGGCATATTCAGGAGTCTGGAAAAGAAATATTTATTTGTATAGGAGAAAAGTGGCTTGCCCATTACTTGTTGTGAAGAGTAGGATAGTCAGTCGGTTTAGTGCATTGTGTATACTAGACTGTTCCAAATACTAGAAGGGACTATAGATAAAAAGAGAACCTTATTGGTTCTCTTTTCAAGCGTCATGCTTATCTCTTTTTATTCTTCATGGTCATCTTTGCTTTCGTTCCGCCACCATAATTATAGGTTTTGCTATTGCTTTCTTTCTTCTTGTGAAATGCACCGCCTTCGGTTTCATCAATAACAAGCTTTTCCTTAGGAGTTTCAGTTGCAGTATAGATCAATAGATCCTCAGGTAAGGGCTCTACGGGAATCTTTTTCCCTAAAGCTTGTTCTATGCGCTTTATCTGTGGAAGTTCCAGGTCTGTTGCAAAGCTAATTGCAATGGCGTCATCGTCATTCGACTTCAACACATGCTTCACAAATAATTCTTTCTCTTCCGGAATTTCAAAATGGAAGATAAATGGAATACCTGTTATATCAATATCAGAAGTTTGTTCATTGGAAACAATCAGAATACGACAATCAGGATGTTGTTTGAAAATACTTGTTTCTTGGATATTATAATCCTGCGGATTTGTACCTTCATAGATAGCAGCTACGCCTTTTTTAACGTATAGTCTTTCCAATATCTTACGCGCAGTATGTGTAGTATTGACAAAGACAACAACTTTATCGAATACTTCCTCATCCCGCATAAGATCATTTAATAAGTTGATTTTTGTCGTGAAGTTCGGTACCTGATATAGCAGTAAATCGTAAGTTTCATGCGCTTGTTCTGCAAGTTCCTCTACTTCGATCTTAGTAGCAAACGGCATGAAAATATCAATCATCGCATGCAGTTTCTGATGTTCAACCGTGCTAAATGCTAAATATTGTACTTTGCCACAGCTTTGTGCTAATTCCCGAACCGTGTTTGACATGCCTTGCTTTACGATTTCTTCCGCATCATCAATAATGAAGGTTTGTATACGGTTTAAATTTAAACCAAGTTTTAGGTAAACGGCTCTCGCGCGATTCGGCGTCGCAACAACGATATCGACCCCGCGCACTAAGTCTTCGATCTCTTCCTCCATACTCCCAGAAGCCTTTAGACCCATAATTGCCAAATTCTTATTCTTACTGATGGTATAGAAACCTTCTACAATCTCTGCAATACGCTCTTCATTCGGTGCCAATACTAATATTTTGGGCGCTTCATCATCGGAGTATTTTAGGCGCATTAATGTCCCAAGAATATAGGTTGTCGTTTTACCAGCACCTTCAGGAGCAATACCGATTAAGCTATGTCCGCCGACAATTCTTGATAAGGTTTTAAGTTGAAATTCCTTGGCTGTAAAATAACCAAGTTCATTCATATTGGAATGCAAACGCTTGCTAAGTTTCAGTTTTTCTAATGACACTGTTCAATTTTTGATGTAAATAGGAAGCACAAAGTTAAGCAAAAAATCCTAGGGTAGGGTAGCGAGGCCATATTGATTTAATTGGTAATCTTTATTGCGATATATTTCTATATACACCTCCTAAGTTATTTTAGTTTAGGGACGATACAGTTTGATGTATAAACGCTTTCAATGACGATCTGATTTCTTCAGCGGGCATCGTTAGTAACTTTCTTTTTTAAGTACATTGTCTGATTTCGGACGCCTGATTAAGTCAATATAATATTTACTTTTATTTGTAAGAAGCCCAGAATAATGATATCTTCATCCTAAGTAACCAACTATCCTTATAAAACTAAATTATACCAATATGAGAAAGATCGTTTAAATGTTTTTTTTTGACGTTGTACCGTGTACGTACACAGAATGCTTAAGAGTGAATAAACCAACTTAAAACAAGGCTGAAATCTCGACCTATTAAGCCTAAAACCAATGAAAAATTATGAAATCGAGTAAATCATTTTTATCGAAATTTCTAATGTATTTCTGCTTGCCTATACTTTTTCCAATTCTAGTATTTGGACAAAGTGATCGAACGGTAAATGGTGTTATCATCGACGAGGCCACAAAGAAACCACTTGTGGGTGCATTAGTAAAAGTACGATCAACCGACAAGAGCAGTAGTACTGCTGAACTTGGAAAGTTCCAAATCCGTGTAAAGACAGGCGATGTAATTGATGTTAGCTATGTAGGCTATGTCCGCAAGTCTTATACCATCACCGCGAATAATCAATACAACATTATGTTGAGTCCTGTTGAGCAACAAGTCGAAGAAGTTGTGGTCATGGGCTATGGACAGCAGATTAGCAAGCAAGATTTAACTGGAGCTGTATCCCAAGTAAAGATGAAAGACTTGGAGAAAGCACCGGTCCCGAATATTGACCAGGCCTTACAGGGACGTGTCGCAGGGGTTCAAGTCTCTGGAACCGATGGGCAGCCGGGGGAGGGATTAAATATAGTCATAAGGGGCGGAAACTCACTTACGCAAGATAATTCACCGCTCTATGTTGTCGATGGCTTCCCGATAGAAGACTTTGCTAGTTCAAGTATCAACCCCGATGATATAGCGTCTATCAGCATTCTAAAGGATGCTTCTTCGACGAGTATCTATGGTGCTCGCGGTGCCAATGGGGTTGTTTTAATCGAAACAAAGAAAGGAAAAGCAGGATCTCCTGTGATTACCTTCAATAATTCAATTGGAGTTCAACAAGTACAAAAAAAGATGGAGATGATGGATCCTTATGAATTCGTCAAATACCAGCAGGAATTGAATGCGCGGAATGCAACCTCAATGTATTTAGACTCTGTAGGTCGAACATTAGAAGACTACAAGGATATAGCTGGTGTCAACTGGCAGGATCAAGTTTTTAGGAATTCGTTGAATAGAATTCACAACCTGGGTATCCGAGGCGGCAATGCGCAGACCAAGTTCTCGATATCTGGATCGGTGAACGATCAGAATGGTATCATCATTTATACGGGCTATCAACGTTACCAAGGACGTCTAGCTATCGATCAAAACATTGGGAAGAAGCTGAAAGTTGGCTTAACGGCCAATTACACTAAGCGGAAGACCTTTGGTGGGGTCATTCGTGAGGGGGAAGGGGTGACAATTACTTCGCATCTCTTAAGTCGGGTATGGGCCTATCGACCGGTAACAGGATCGGGCTCCAACCTATTAGAGGAAGATATGGATTCAGACGCGGAGAATCAATATGATGCCCGCTTTAACCCAGTCGTTACGCAAGAAAACTCCTATAATTTGAAATACTATACCGATTTGATTAGCAATGGGTATATCGATTACCAGATCCTGCCGGCACTGAAGTTTAAAAGTACGCTAATCTACAGCTCAAGTCAATATCAATTCGACGATTTCTACAATTCGAAAACGCCACAAGGAACTTCCATTAGCTATTTCAACAGTAAAGGTGTCAATGCAAGTCTCAATAATGGTAGCAGGAATACATTCTCAACAAATAATACATTAAACTTCACGAAAACCTATAATAAGCATCATAAACTGTATGCATTAGCGGGATTAGAGATACAAACATCGAATGTGAAGTCCTATGGATTTTCTGTGCAACAGCTGCCAAATGAGCGTTTAGGTATGGCGGGCGTAAAGCAGGGAATTCCCTTGGATATCCGCTCCACCTGGGCCGATTATTCCTTGTTTTCTTTCTTTGGCCGTGTCGACTACAGTTATAAATCTAAATATATCTTAACGGGTACATTACGTTCCGACGGTTCGTCGAAATTCTCGCCTGAGAACCGCTGGGGATATTTTCCAGCTGCCGCTCTTGCTTGGAATGCTACGAATGAAGATTGGTTTAAGTCGCAGAAAGTATTGAATACCGCCAAAATGAGATTTAGCTATGGGATGAACGGAAACAACCGTATTGGGGAGTACACCAGGTTTCCAATGTTATCGCTGCCCATCACAAATGCATACTCCTGGGGCAATGAATCCCCAACACTAGGCGCGGTCATGACGGCGTTACCATCGCAGGGAATTAAATGGGAAACAACTGAAAATATTGACTTAGGATTAGATTTAAGCTTTTTAAAAGGCCGCTTAGAAGTTATCGTCGACTTATACCGTAAGAATACGCGCGATTTATTGATGAATACACAGATTCCAACCAGTCAAGGATTTTCCTTTGCGATGAAGAACGTAGGCTCCGTACGCAATGATGGTTTAGAGTTTACGATCAGCTCCCATAATATCAAAAGCAAAGATTTTAATTGGACAAGCGATTTCAATATCAGCTTTAACCGAAGTAAGATCTTAGCATTGAATGGTGATCAGGATAAGATTATGAGCTTCCCAACTTTTATCTCGCAATATGGAGCCAATCCATTGTATATCTCTGAAGTCGGAAGACCTGTCGGAATGATTTACGGACTCGATTGGCAGGGCACATATAAATACGATGATTTCAATAGCCCTGCGGAAGGTGTTTATGAACTTAAGAATAATGTTACAGATAATGGCACCGGCGCGGTAATGCCTGGAGATATTAAGTACAGAGATTTGAACGGCGACTATACCATTGACAGTAAGGATTTAACCATTATAGGACGCGGACTACCCATCCATATTGGTGGATTGAACAATCAGTTTACCTATAAGCGATTGACACTCGCGGTGTTCTTCCAATGGTCGTATGGGAATGATATTTACAATGCCAACCGTCTTCACTACGAAGGAAACGGTAACGTTCGCACAAACCTAAATCAGTATGCCTCCTACAACGATCGCTGGTCGCCGGAGAATCCAGATTCAGATATTTTCCGTGCGAATGGGCAAGGTGTAATCGGTTGGCATTCCTCTAGAGTCCTAGAAGATGGATCTTACTTACGTTTGAAAACGGTCTCTATCGATTATAATATCCCGACAAAATACATTCGTGCCGCAAAATTGAAAGGTCTGGCAATTGGTGTAGCCGGACAAAACCTATATACCTGGACCAATTACAGTGGTATGGATCCCGAGGTTTCCACTCGGAATACCACCCTGATGCCAGGTTTTGATTATTCGGCATATCCGATGGCAAGAACGATTGTAGGAACCTTAAAAGCAACATTTTAAACATCGAACATCATGAGAAAATCATTTAAATATATATTGGCTGTACTGATTTGTAGTAGCAGTCTTTCATGTAAAAAGTTTTTGGATAAAACACCTTATGATTTGTCGCCCGTAGGTTATTATGAGACAGAGAAAGAACTTACCGCTGGGCTTGCCGGCGTGTACGATCGACTTGGGGCCTTGTATGGCGGACCTTGGCTCTACCGATTGGGATTGGAGGCCGATGAAGGATACTATGCGCGTAATAATCTCCCACAAGGACCACAGAATTTCAACTTCTCTGCATCACATAATGATGTCGCTTCTATTTGGAGGACGCTATACGAAGGAATCTTTCGTGCGAATTTCTTACTAGAGAACATTGATAAGAATACCAGCATCAATGAGGATTTTCGTAATGAGGTTCGTGGGGAGACATTAGCCCTTCGCGCGCATTACTATTTTATGCTAGTGCAGCAATTTGGCGGCGTTCCATTATTGTTAGCAGCAACAAAGGATTCTAACGAAAATATGGATATTCCGAAATCCTCGGCGAAAGAAATCTACGAGCAGGTATTGGCGGACTTTAAAGCTGCCGAAAGCTTAGTACCTGATATTTCCAAGGTAAAACATGGGGGACGTATAACAAAGTCAGCCGTGCGGGGTATGTTAGCGCGCGTATGCCTCTACATGGCAGGTGAACCCTTAAAAGATCAATCGAAGTATGCGGAGGCTAAAGAATGGGCCGCGAAAGTCATCAACGATGCGTCTGCCGGGCATAAGCTAAATCCAGATTTTACGGAGATTTTTAAAAATTATGCGCGGGATCAATACGATATCGGCGAGAGTATATGGGAAGTTGAATTCTGGGGAAATCGTACCGATACGTATACCGAAACGGGCTACGTAGGTTTTGCGAACGGGCCAATTACTAGTAATGCGTTAACAGGCAATGGATTCGGAGGGGTAAAAGTAACCGCCAAGCTTTACTATAAATACGCTGCCGGTGATGAACGCAGGGACTGGACCATCGCCAATTTTGTTTATGTGAACACGGGTCCAGAAGGAAATAAGAATATGATTACTGCGACAACGGAAGGCTCGATTTATAATCGGGAGGCTGCAAAATGGCGCCGAGAATATGAAACGTTGAAGCCAAAGGCAACCGGCCAAACGCCACAGAATTTTCCTTTATTGCGTTATTCCGATATCCTCTTAATGTATGCTGAGGCAGATTTTTATGCTACTAATAAAACGGTGACGGCGCAAGCGGTCGAATACATGAATCAAGTTAGACGTCGTGCATTTGGTAAATTAAAGCCAGAGGCTATTGATATTTATGAACATGATTTATCCGCGCAAATGGATGCGTCAGAATTCGAAACGGCTTTGCGTGATGAACGCATGCGTGAATTTGCATTTGAACAGCAACGCAAATTTGACTTAATACGTTGGGGTACCTTTATTTTAGAAATGCGCGCTGTCGTGGATCGCATGAACGTTGTCGCTCCGAATACGGCAAACCTATATGCGAAAGATCGCTTTGTGAATGCGCAGCATGAAAAACATCTCATTTGGCCTATTCCTTCGATAGAATTAACCATGAATAAGGCGATGGTTCAAAATCCCGGTTGGTAATAAATCTATAAATCATGAAAAATATAATCTTTTTATTCAGCATATTGATTTGCTTCTCTTCCTGCAAGGATGTCTTAGATCCGGAAGAGATTACCGAGTTCTCGGTGACAACGAGCAAAAGCAGCTTTAAAGTCGGAGAGGAGATCCCATTCCAGATTACAGGAAATCCGAAAACTTTAAACTTTTACTCCGGCGAGTTCGGCAATAACTATGATTCCATTGGAGGGCGTATCATCCCTCCGGGAGATATTGAGTTTTCTTTTAACCTGCGTTATAATTACCCGACGCGTACCGGAAGTGAATTTGCTGTCCTCGCATCCTCCGATTTCACTGGCGAGCGTACCGATTTTAATGCGGTAAAAGCAGCCACATGGACGGATATAACAAGTCGTTGTGTGATCAAAAGGGAAGATGCCTATATTAATTCTGGAATTGTGAATGTGTCTGATTTAGTCGTTCCCGGAAAGCCTTTATACTTTGCATTCAGATATATCTTTGATCCTTCCAAAGGGACTTCTGGTGCAGTTATGTGGATTAATACCGTTCTTGTTACCAGTACCACAGAGAATGGCAAACAAACGATCAGTTCATCGTTAATTAGTGATTTCCCGACTTATGCCGCAGTGAGTGTTAACAAGAATCCATATCGTTCCGACAATCGTTCATCAAATCTTGTCATGTGGAATAATGCCAATGCCGTGGTGGATGGAATAACCTATACACCGACAACCTATACAGAGGAATATTTTGTGAGTAGAGGTTATCCGGTAGGTTCTTCGATTGATAATGGACCCGATAAGCCGCTCACGTTGAAATCGTATTCTGACGCTCGTATCGATGCTTTCAAATATGCATTTAATAAACCAGGAAATTATAAACTCGTATTTGAAGCGATAAACACGTCTATTAATGGTGATAAAAAAGTTATTAAAGAAATCAATCTAACCATTACAGAATAGTTATGAAAAACAACATCATCAAAGGTCTGCTACTTGCGCTTTGTTTGCAGTTGGTACAGGTATCCATGGCGCAGATTAGCACCATGGGTATCGATGTGCAGCCTGCTGGAGCGACCTTAGCCAGTGAAAAACCACTCTTGACTATCGGTCTCAACCATAAAGACTGGATGTATCAAGTCGGCGAAGAAGTCATCTTCGAAGTCGAATTTAAAGGTAATGGTGAAAAACCGAAGGATATTACCTACGCCTATGGTTTAGAACGCATGAAACCTACAAAGTCAGGCAAGCTGAAGTGGAAAGGCAATAAAGCAGCTATAAAAGCGGGAAAATTCAATGCGCCAAGTTTTATCCGCTGTATCATTTCTTACACCGCGGATGGAAAAGAACTTCAAGCAACGGCGACAGCAGCAATTGCTTCAGAGCAGATTCAGCCAACTATCGCCAGTCCGTCAGACTTCAATGAATTCTGGGCGGCAGCAGTTAAGAAATCGAAGTCTATAGGTCTGCAAACTAAGCTTACGCCGATGGCTAATCAGCCTTCCGCTTTGGTTGATGTTTATCAAGTGGAATATGCTTTTGAAAATGATGGCGTCCAGAAGTTCTATGGGGCACTATGTGTGCCCAAGAAAACAGGAAGCTATCCCGCGATTATTCGTTTTCCAGGCGCTGGCTGGGTGCCCTTGAGTGCAGACATTAAGACTGCCGAGGAAGGCTATATTAGCCTGAGCTTGTATATCCATGGGCGACCAGTAAATAAAGACCTCGCATATTATAAAGATCTACAAGAAAATGACTTAAAAGACTATCAATTTAAAGGCATTACAGATCGCGACTCAGCGTATTATAAGAATGTAATTCTTGGCTGTGTACGCTCGGTTGATTTAATTTATTCTTTAAAGGAATTCGATGGCAAGAACGTCTTATCCTGGGGATCGAGCCAAGGAGGCGCATTATCTATTATCAGTACCTCCTTGGAGCCGAGAATTAAATATGCCGTTGCGCTCTGCCCAGCGATGTGTGATTATACGGGTTACTTAAATGGTCGTGCAGGTGGATGGCCACATTATTTCGCTGCAGACAAATTAGAAGAATCTAAGAAAGCTAAAATGCTAGAGACGCTACCCTATTATGATGTCGTTAATTTTGCGAAGAATATTCGTGTTCCCATGTATTTTTCTTGGGGATTTAATGATGTGACGACGCCACCTACTTCCTTTTACTCTGCTTACAACCAAGTCAAAGGCAATAAAAAGTTATTTATCATTCCCGAAGGCGTACATCGTATTTACCCGGAACAAGTAACGAAAACCTATAGCTGGCTTAAAGCGCAAATCAAACCATAACCTATTTTATGTCAATGAATTCTAGAAGAAATTTAATAAAAAGCCTAGGTGCAGGCGCCTTAATTGCCGGGATAAGTACAGTTGCCAAGGGCGAGGTATCAATCAAAGGGGCTGCGGATCGTACGGTGAAGATTGTCGCTACAGTAGCAGATTTAATTTTACAAAAGAAAGCGAGTGTTGGCGATATCTACCGAACCTTGGGCTATTACAGCGAAAACGATGGGGGTGGAGCCCATTATATACTACGTGATCAACGAGTTGATAGTCCCGGCAATCATTTGCTTGGCAATGGACTAGTTGCGGAATTGTTCGTACATGAGCCCTTGAATTATAAAATGTTTGGGACTAAGTCAGATGGGAACTTCGACGATGGTATCGCGATAAAAGCCACGCATGAATATGCGAATAGGTATAGCCTTCCGGTTATTAATAAACATGGTGAATATTGGATTAAAGAATCGAATGATATCAATATTCAAACGTCTGTGGAATGGGGAGCGTCTGTATTTTATATCGATGAGCAACATAATACGCCGAAAGCCTTTAAGTTTAATATTGTATCCAAAGCGCCTATTAAAAATCATCAGCTTAGTGAAAGCGACAAACGAAATATCCTCGCTAAGTTAATCCCTGGAGTAACGGAGATCGCTGAGTTGAATCAATTTCGCGGCAATCTCATTTATGTGGAAGATAAAAATGATCGCGTTGGTTATCGGGCGGGTGCTAAATTTGACGGGCAATCATGGGCGAAGCAAGAGCTCTTTTTTATTGAAGATCATGGAAAGGTGATAGGGGATATCGCCTATACATTCCAAGACTTCAGCAGCTTTGAAATCATCCCTGTAGAGGACAGCTACCTAACGGTCACGGGAGGTTGTTTTGTGCTTTCTGGAAATAGCTCGGGCAAAGGATATACTAAAAATGGAATAGCGATTCGACGGAGTAGAACAATCGTTTCTAAGCAGATTGTGCGCCTTGCAGATGGCGCAGTTGATAAGGCTCCGAATGCGCGAACCGGCTTTTACAATTTTCATAAAGTCTATGAGGTACGCCTTGAGGATATTAAGCTGATCCCCTATGAGCAAGATCGTGAAGGAACGGATCGGGATGTCCCGGCAGGAACTTACGGAATATCAGGTGATCGTATATTGAATGGTACTTTTCGGAATGTAACTGCAGAGGGTGGGAAGGTACATTGGGGGGTCTTCGGCACCAATATGAATAAGAACTTCACCATTGACCTGTGTCGTTTAAATCGTGTTGATGTGCATTTTCATTGCTGGAATTTACGTATCTTGAATACGCATATTGGTCATCGTGGCATATCGGTTACTGGCGGTGGAAATTTGACTGTCCGAGATTGTACCGTCGAAGGAAGAAATATTATTAATTTTCGGCAAGACTTCGGTTCCAAATGGGACGGCGATATTCGTGTCAACAACATTCTGTTCAAACCGACTTATCCGTCCGCTGTAGCACTATTGGAATTGACGCCATCCAACTTCAATTACCATTACCCGATTGTGTTAGGGAAGACTATTATCGTCGAAAATGTGATCATAGACACCGCTGCTGTCAATAAAAATGCGGAAATACATTTGATCCATTTTCCCAAATTCGCAAAGATGGACCATGATGAACGGGTGATTTTCCCTTCCTATATAGAATTCCGCAATGTAATGTGCCGAGGACATGTAAGCGGTGTAAAGGGTTTTCATTTGGTCAAACCACAAGGCTTCTTTACCGATAAGCTTGGTTCATTTGACGGAAGTCTTTTCGATGCCAATGTGCGAGTGAAGATTGATCATGTCGATCTATTAGACGGAGGAAGTTTGAATAATACGGCTAATCCCTACCATTTCAGCATGCTGTCGAATCAGGATCAACAGGCTGATGGCCATTCTTTGTTTATAGACTTTTTAGTATCGCAGGCAAAAGATGTACAGATCGCCGTGGATGCAGTCCCTTTACAGTTAACGCTAAATAACTCCCTGCTCTCCAAAATTGATCTTGGAACAGCGGCTACGCTTCAGGGAACCTTGTTTTTAGATCGATGTCAGCTTGCTCCATACGTCAATAAAGAAGAACAAATAAAGTTGGATGTGCAATCTAGTTTAGGCACGGTATTTAACAATTGTACCATCCATGCACCACGCGTGGCGGCGCAAGTTCAACCGGATTTGTTCAAGCACTACACTTTCCTGGAAATTAATAAGAATCTTAGAGGCACGCATATCAACACAAAAATCTCGAATAGCTATTTACAATATCTAAATAGCAAAAGCATCAAATTGACTACGGAGTATTCCAACAAGCTCTTACTTAGTTATGGAATCTGATAAGACGAAGGTTTTAGTTAAATGAACGGATAGGTGTTTTAACATGTAATCATTTCACTTCTAGGACTTCCAAGTTTTTTAATATTTTAAATATATTTGCCCCAGCACTAACTGGGGCATTTCCATGTCAAAATCCTATATACGTAGCCTGCGGTCAAATTTTTTCGCACGGAATATTCCTCATGATACGCCGGGAATTATTGAACAAAATCACACGAATATTGGCTTAAACTGAGCGAATATTGAATTAACCCTAATTAGTGATTATAAAAAATCATTTTTATAAGTATGAAAGTAAATCGGATAGTGAAACCTAAAACTAGATGTTCAAACGTAGTTTGGACATGCCTGACATTTACTTTCGTTTTTCTCGGTTTGATTGGCTGCGAATCAAAACAAACCCATACAAGCATTACAACAAACGCTGTACAATTAGATAGTATGGCTAAACAGGCCTTGCTCAAGAGTTTGATTCGCTCTGAGGTTGAAAATAATGCGATAAATGACTCATTGACTCAAAAGTACGAGCGGACGGCGGGCTACCAAAACAATATCTATTATTGGACTTTAAAAGCGAGTAAGTACGCCTATGGTTTCAAGAATGATTCCATGTTACGAATCGTTGAATCCATTGAGATTCCGAAAAGTAAACCAGACGAATGGGTGCTAAAACAAGCTTTGTTGCTGAAAAGCAAATCAAGCTTCATTGATATTAATTCATCGGAAGTTTTGGGCGCGATGATAAAAGCAAGAAATGAAGCGGAGAAATTAAAGTCTGTATTTATCTATAGATTGGATAACTTAATAGCGATGAGTTATTATACGAATAATGATTCGGAAAACTCGTTGAAATTCCTGGAGTTTTATAAGAGCGATTATCCTTATGCAGGTCACCCGCGGTATCGCCAAATTTACTACGATATACGTTTTATGTTGTCCTTAAATCTGCCGGGAAATCCGGGGACTAAAGATTTTCTTGATAGTTGTCGATCCTTGGCGATCGAACTTAACGACACGCTGGCATTGATGCGGTCTTATGATTTTGAGGCGCAATGGCTTTTGAGGATGGGCAAAAAAAAGGAAGCGATCGACAAAGCGCGTATATTTTTTCAATATGCGTCTTCAACAAAAAGCTATATCAATTTAAAACGGTATTATAATTTCTCAAATCTTTTTTTAGTCAATAATCAACCGGATTCCGCGATCAAATATATCCAAGAAGGATTTCATTTGGATTCGCTCTCGCAAACCAATACGAAAGATTTAGACGGCATTTATTACGTCCTTGGAGAGGCCTATGCCATGAAGGGTGATTTTAAACGCGCTTATGAATATGGTCGTAAGGAGATTAATACGTTTAGAAAGTCAACGGAGACCATTCAAAAAACGGCTATCGCCGAACTTACCGCCCGTTATGACGCCGAAAAGAAAGATGAAGCTATTCTAGCTTTACAGTCCAATAATGAACTAAACGATAGGTTGATCGTTCAACAGCGTTGGACCTTTATTATTTTTCTTGTTCTTGCAGCCTTTGTTGCTTACTTCGTGTTTAATTCCTATAAACAGAAGCTCTTTAAAGCAGAGCATGAGCGCTTACGCTTATCTAATAAGCAGCTACTTCTTGAGCAAAAGAATAGGCAGAATCAACTGAATCCCCATTTTATCTATAATTCCATTGCCAATTTACAGGGTTTAATCAGCACCAATCGAAAGCAGGAAGCGAATCAGTACTTGGTCACCTTAACTAAGGTAATACGTGATATGCTGGAGCTTAATCGCAAGGACTTTATTCCGATAGATAAAGAAATCCGAAGCTTGGAGAACTATGTAAATCTTCAACAGATGCGCTTTAGTCATTCTTTTGACTTTAAAGTTGAAACTGGAGATCTAGAAATTGACAATATCCTGATTCCACCGATGTTAATCCAACCCTTTGTTGAAAACGCAATCGAACATGGGCTAATGAATCTCGAGCGGCAAGGACGACTAGCCGTGGAATTTGTTCAGGATAACAAAACGTTACGTATTAAGATTGTCGACAATGGAAAAGGAGGAGTAGGATTCTCGACTAAAAGTGGTGAGAAGGAATCCCTTTCCCAAGTAATTACACAGGAGCGCATTGAATTGCTGTATGGACGAGATCCCGAAGTCGCGGGCCTCAAAATTTATCCGCACGTGAATCCAGATGGGACGGGCTATAAAGTTGAAATTTATCTACCACTAACCTTGTATTTTGATTAAGCTATGTTAAAGATTTATGTGCTCGAAGATGAAGAGAATATCCTTCGTTATATTCAGACAATTTTAGATGATATTCCTTATGTCGACCTTGTTGGCACATCGGCGTCGATTAAAAAGGCGCAAATAGAAATCCCGAAAGTCGCTCCGGACTTGATTCTTTCCGATATTCAATTGAAAGATGGCATCAGTTTAGAATTGCTTTCTAAGTTAAATTTAGATACCAATATTATCTTCATTACTGCCTTCAATCAATATGCCATGGAAGCACTTAACTTGGGCGCCATAGGTTATTTGACGAAACCTATAGATCCAAAGCTTTTGATTGATAAAATAGAACAATGCTATAGGAAAACTTCCGATTTTAAGTTCAACCAGCTTCAGTTGAAGATCGCCGAAAATCATTTGAAACATCCCGCTATACCCAAGAAAATTGCCCTACGTACCTTTGAGTTTACACAGATTGTCAACGTTGAAGATATTCTTTACTGTTATAGCGATAAGGGCTACACCACGTTTAATTTAAAAGACGGTGTCAGTTTGATGGTTTCCAAAGTAATTAAGCATTTTGAAGCCATGCTACCTCCAGATCAATTTATTCGCTGTCATCAATCCTATCTTATTAATTCCCATTTTATACATAAGTACTATAAAGATGGGCAGCTAGAAATGAAAGACGGAAAAAAGGTGCCCGTCTCGAATCGGAAGCGAGATGCTATTATGCAGTTTATCGAACGTTTAACCTAAAAAATTCAAGTACAATCAGTTCATATCTTAACGCATCTCTAGGGATGCGTTTTTTGTTCGGTTCCCAAGAGTAGAGTTCATCGATTAAACGCGTTCCAAAACGTCTTCAATTCGGTAAAGAATTACGATTTATCGTACTGACCTCATGGTCGAAGCTCCATTATTCAAGAATATGTGACGCTCCGTAGAACATTTCAAATACAACAAATCTTGTATAGCACTTCGTTATAAACAACGAATATTTTCAGAAGTTTAACGCTTATTGATTGACTCCGTGTTGAATCTAGATTTAGCATAAAATCTTAAAAATATTCTCAGATATTTAAATCAACAAAACAAACTGGTATGCGAAAGTTGAAGAAAATTGAAGAAAAAGTCATTTTGAAAGCTGCGGAAATTAAAGGAGGACAATTTAGTCTTTCGTCCGATAGTGCCTTCGAAGGCGATACGATTACTGGGGGTATTGATCGCACACAAGATCGTTCATCAGGACCTGTCAGAGCAGATCAATGGAGAGATAAAGTTCCATCCTA
>JBEBRI010000006.1:0-44082 GCA_040394915.1 Sphingobacterium sp. | reverse complement strand
TTATGTATTTTTAATCACTGAAAAACTGTATCTATTTTTCAGGACTAGTCATATTTCATTAGCATTGGCTATGCATTATTTAAAAAGCTACGTCGTTCTGGTCATGTTTGGGATTTGCTCTTCGGTATACGCGCAAAACCTTAATCAACAACTGGATTCGCTGATTCAACGATACTATCCTGATGGGAATGCTCCAGGGCTTATGCTAGCGATAAATAATCGCTCGACTGGTTTTGCTTACAGCCAAGCAGCGGGTATAGCGGATATGGCATCACGGGAATTAAATGGTGAATTGACCAACTATCGGATGGCCTCGGTCAGCAAACAGTTTACCGCCTTCGCTATCTTTCAGTTGGCTGAGCAGGGAAAGCTCAATTTCGAGGATCGAATAGCACCGTACTTCCCCGCGCTAAAAGCTCCCGCTGCCAATATCACCATTGAACAATTAATTCATCACACCTCCGGTATTAAAGACTATGAGGATGTGATTCCAGCGCGTCAAAAAACGCAATTGTCGGATGCGGATGTGCTAAAATTGATAAGTCCATATAAGGATGCCTCGGATAGAAAGCATGCAAAATTCAGCTATAGTAATACCGCTTATTGTCTATTGAGTTTGATCGTAGAGCAGGTGAGTGGTAAGTCTTATGCAGACTATATGAAGGAGGAGGTTTTCGAGAAATTAGGAATGAACGCCACACAGATTTTCGAGCAGGATAGTCCTATTTCGAACCGCGCCTACGGGTATACTTTAAAAGGTGAACAATTTGTGTTTGCCGATCAGAGTATCACAAGTGCCACCAAGGGAGATGGAGGTGTTTATTGTTCGGCGAAGGACTATGATCTTTGGAGCGCATATATCATAGCCGCTTTTAAGTCAAATCCTAATTTAAGAGATCAGTTGACGAATAAGATGTTAGTTTCCTCGGTCAACCCTTGGATTTCCTACGGCTTAGGCTGGTTTGTACTAAAGAATGCTAAGGGACAGGACTGCTTACTCCATTCGGGCGAAAGTACAGGATTCAATAATATTGTTTTAATAGTGCCTGAGGAAGGGTTAAGTATCAGTTTATTTACCAATCGCGATGATGCGCAGATAAGTCCTTTGTTTGATCAAATTTTGAGGAGCCTTCAAATTCAACTAAATGATGGTCAAAATAAAGAAGTATTCCGTTGGTTAAGTGATGTTTATGCACATCAGGTAATTAACTAGTTGAATTCTTTGACATTGGCAATCTTAAAAGTTTGTTGATCTTTGACTAATGTAATCTCTCGATTGTAATCCGTATTGTATTGGCAATCGGAAATTAAGACTTTATAGGTTGCCTCTTGCTCATTTCCACGAATAAAATCGCAGGTTGATAAGGTTATGTTGCCGTAATCTTGTCCCGAGATAAGGAAGCCTGTGCCTATACCGGCATACTTCGTGTCAAATTTACCTTTCCACTTCTGGTGAAATTCGGCGTTGGTTAAACTGCTGTCGAGGTCCAAATCTACATTTGTCGCGTCGACTTTATAGGCGTAATAGCTAGCTGTCGTGATAGCTTTCATGTCGTCGGAGCTGTCGTCCATTTTAAAATGTTTCTCGATCGTGGTTTTTAGCCAGCTGCAACCTTCATCTTTCCAAGATGTACTTAGCGTATCCTGAACCAGTGCAGTACTGTCTGTTGAATTTTTTGTGTCCAATTTCGTATGTGATTGACAGGCAAAAAATAGGAGGATTGCCGGAAGGATGAGTAAGGACTTTGTTGCTTTCATGATGAATGTCTAAATGATAGATTTACGAGTATTGATGGGGAGTTGTATTGTTATAGGGGAATCGCAAAGCTGTATATTTTTTTTAATATTCCACTACCTGCTGAGGTAAACTCATACGTGTCATTGAACGCAATGATGTTTGTTCCATATCTTATTTTGCCCATCGCCGAAGCGAATTTCCCATGGCTGATAATTGTTTCAATCTCGATGGAATCGGCTTTGTTGAAACTTACAGTTCCTAAAAATGCGCTGACAGCATCTTTACCTACAATTTTTTGATCTCCAACCATCTCCCAATCGATATCTTGATGAAAATAGGAAAGGAGGTTTTCTAGATCGGCATGAGCGTAAGCTAGATTAATATCTTTGATCAATCTGCGTTTAGGTGCGTTGTCGCAATCTGTAGGAACTGTAATGTGCATCATTCTATTGTTTTTCTAATATCTCTTTCAGATTCGATAAACCGGAATCGAAATCTTTACTCATATCAAAAAAGAGGGTCATCACGTTCCATGGGTAGGGCATTTGTCCATCAATGACCCAAGAAATTTTACTTTTTCCGGCTCCGGCATCTTCAACGGCCATATAGGATTTGTTTGCTTGATCGGAACCATTAAAATATAAATCCATGTCTACGCGTTTGCCTTCATCGATTTTGCTGATCACTTGCTTGCCATCGCCAACCTTGTTACTTTTCCAAGTGTAAATGAAACCGACTGTACCGTCTGTTCCTTCATAAGCTTGGGTGATGTTGGGATCTTTCCTCGACCAGGCATCAAACTTGTGCTGATTCTTAATGTACTTTACATAATCAAACACCTCTTGTCGAGGTTTGTTTATGACAATTTCACTTCCTGCGTGAAAATCCTTCGGTACAATTAGGCCGATAATGAGTACTATGGCCAATACGCCTAGAACGATAAATAGTAGATACTTAAAAAACTTCATGGTAAATTGATTTGGATTTTATTTTGTTGTTTGAGCGAGTAAATTTAGCATTTTATTTACGGTGTTTACATTACGTCCAGTGGCTTTCACCTTCAATTTTTTCTCAAAAAAATTATTGCTCAGTTTGGCGTTCGCTGCACTATGTGGAAGATAATAGTAAATATGTTTCTCGGTGCAGAGAAATTCTTCTGTTGGGAATTGCAAATTGTTTATTTCGGTACGCTCACTTGGATCTATTCTAGAAGATAGAAATGTGATAAAGACACGGTTTCCGGGCAAATTGGAGTCGAAAGGATTGCCATCCCTTGCTGCTATAAGTTCAGCTTCGCTTAGGACAAAACAAGCAATATCAAGGTTAAAATGCTGCACAAATAATGTAGTCAGTTTTTCACGGGTTCCCTCCGCGTCGTTTGCTGATTGAAGTATAATATTACCGCTCTGTATATAGGTTTGAACGTTTGTAAAGCCTTCTTTTAAAAGCGCATCCTTCAAGTCTGCCATTTTAACCAAGTTTTTCCCCGAAACATTGACAGCGCGAAGGAAGATGACGAAGGTATTCATTGCGTTTTTCCGCTTATTGTTTAACTAATTCTACGCGTCTGTTTTTCGATTTATTAGCGTCGGAATCGTTCGCCACTAAAGGACGTTCGGCGCCATAACCAATTGCTTTTAGACGAGCTTTGTCAATTCCAGCATTCACTAAGGCAACAACGACCGCTTCTGCACGCTCTTCCGATAGCTTTTTGTTGTGTGCTGCATCGCCGGTATTATCAGTATGCCCTTCGATAGCTAATTTTAAAGCAACCTCAGCTTTCAATACTTTCGCAATTTCAGCAACAATCTCTTGTCCGTCCGACTTAATCGTGGCCTTATCGGTGTCGAAATTGATATACAATATGGATTTCCCATGGGCAGCGATGTCTTTGCTGATTTTTTCAGAACTAATCTTCTGAATGGTCTGAACAAGGGGTTTCTCCTGTAATACCTGTATCGTCGACGAAGCGCCTATTTGATCTTCCAATTGTATATAAATATCACCATCTGCACGACGGATAATATAAGATTTGATCGGGTTGTTATAGATGTCCATCGATCCATCTTCCCCTTTATACCTCGCTTTCTCGTCGTAAATTTTAATTTGTTCCGGAGATAGTTTCCCATCAAAAAGTTTGATTCCACCGGCCTTGAGAATCGCGTCCTCATAGCTCTTGTTTAAGTAGAGGTTGGTTATCTCATTTTCAGAGGCTTTTGAAGGATGGATAAAGGACTTGAAAACTTTCCCTTCTTTCGATTGCAGCGTGCCATCGGGCATCGTGATCAATAGGGCATCAAAAGCTTTCACCTTTGGATTATTGATGTAGGCACTGCCCGCAGGCGCAGTAAAGAATGGGAAATCACCAATATCAGCGGTAGAAATTTGAATACTGTTAATATCGAGACTTTGCGGATTTGCCTTCGTTTCGATCATAGTGTCTTTAACAATGATGGTTGTATCACTATTTTTTTGACTCTCTTGTCCTGAATGATTACAGGCAAGAGCCAATAGTGAGAAACCTAAGCTGGGTAGGATTGCTCTCTTCATCTGTGTAGTTAGTATTATTTTGTAATAAATATAACAATTTTCGAGAACTACTTTATTTTACCTCGCGTTTATTAAATCGTTGATTATGATTTTTTTCATTTTCATTAAGGCTGCAACAGCATGTGGGTTCGCATTCATGATCTGACTGATATGTTGAGGGACGACTTGCCAGGATACACCAAATTGATCCTTACACCAGCCGCATTGGCTCTCTTGTCCCACTTTGCTAAGGGCCTCCCAATAATAATCCAATTCTTCCTGATCCTTGCAGGTTATGGTCATCGATACCCCTTCGTTGAAGCTGAAGTCCTGAGGGACGCCACTATCCATGGCAGCCATGGTTAATCCGTTTGCCATAAATTGGGTATGCATGACTTGCCCTTTCACCTCTCCATCGGGGTAGGCGAGTAAACCTTGTCTTTTAAATTCTTTGAAGACTGATTCATAAAAATCAATCGCCTCAGCACATTTTCCTTGTTGTTCACCACAAAACATGAGGGTCGGTATGACCGCTTGCTGATTGACAGCAGTAAGGTTACCCAGATACAACTGCCAACCAATGCCAAATTGATCGGTAATCCATCCATAATATTCGCTCCACGGATAGTTGTCTAGAGGCATCAAAATTCTACCTTTTTTGCTGAGTTCATCCCAAACCCGCTTTAATTCATCTCGCGATTCGTACACTTGCATGAAAGAGATGGAATTATTCGGTTTAAAATGAGGTCCGCCATTGATTCCTATAAAATCTATTCCCATGACTGAACCTTCGACGACCGCTGGACTGCTTTTATAGATATCGGTGTTGGGGAAGATATCGGAATAAAATTCGAAAGCTTCCCGTGCATTATTATCGAACCATAGCGAAGGGATAAGCTGATTTTTCATCATAGCACGTTGAATTTTTCTGTAAAATTTATTTAATAGTATGATCTCTTCGATAATCACGATTTCCGTTCTTTAGTATTGGATGAAACGTAAATTTTAAACTTATGTTTTCCGCTGACGTAAGAGGAGGACATTACCCACCGGATCTTTTATCCAATGTGCATTGTCAGGTAATTGTTCGAGGCTATCATCTTGCTCGATATTATTTGCTAGCATATAATCTAGAGCCGGTTTGATAGCGTCTGTTTCGATTTCGAACCAGAGATCTTTCTGCGTTAAATCTTCAACACCATCAATCCATAAAATCATGTCTGCAAACTCAATTTTACAAGACTTTGCGACTTGTGGATGATTGATTTCAATTTCTTGAGCTTCCAATAGTAGTATGTCGCGGTAGAAATGTACCATCTCAGCATACTTGTCAAGGGATACTTTCATTGCTAGATTTTTTCCAGCATTAAATTGTGGTTGTCGCATCTTGATTTTAGGATTTAAGGCGTTAAAAAATGCGATATTGGCATATGGATATCGCATTTCAATTTCTCGGTGTTTTAGTCCATTTTCTTGTTTCCTTCGAAATGGATCATCCAATAGATTCCGAATTGATCCTCAAACGAGGAAAACAGTTCTGCAAAAAATGTTTCACCTAATTCCATTTCAAGGATTTTTGCATCTTTCGCTAAGGCCTGATACAATGCGCGTGCTTCTTCTGCGTCTTTCGCATCTAACATGATGTATGTTGCATTTCCATTGATCACTTTGCCTCCAAAACCTTCGACAACATCAGAGCCCATTAGCATAGTCGACTCATTTAACATTAAAGAGGTATGCATTACTTTTCCTTTTGCATGTTCAGGGAGTGCTGGAGATCCGGGGGCTGCGGGCATATCATCGTACAAATATGTCCCGGTAACTGGCGCATTGAATACTTGAGCGTAAAACTCAAAAGCTTGTTTACAAGTTCCGTCAAAGTTTAGATAAGCATGAATCTTTGCCATAATCAGTGTGTTTTAGTTTTATATGTTTTTTTTAAAATATCTATACAGGACATCGTTATTCAGGATGCTGTTTTAACCAATCTATTAAGTTTTGCTGCCCCATTTCGTATCCTTCTTTGAAGCCCATTTCGAGTGTCGCTTGAAGATCTTCCAAACGTTGGAAAGTGATTTTATTTTCTACAAGAGTTTGGTTGTCGAGGGCAGTGAAAGTTGTTTCCCAAACGGATTGTGGAAACGAGGGATCGACATGACCATTCTCATCGGTGAAAGCGTCATCGACGATAAAACTCACTTTAGGAACAATCTGTTGATAGGTAGATGTTGACCACATTTTTTCGCCATCTGGGCCTAACATGGCGTAAAGCCACTGACCACCTGTTTTGAATTCTTGAGACTTTGTTTCGCATCTCCATGGCTTTGGCGCCCACCATTGATCTGTAATCTTCGCATCTGTAAATGCTTTCCACACTTGGTCTAACTTAGCATCGTAGGCTCGTTTTATCGTAATGCTGCGTTTCGCTTCATCGATTTTGAACTGATAATTTTTAGAATTTTCCATAGCTTTTTTCCTTTGGTCTTGAGCCATATCAAATGTTCACAATGTAACTGAGATATTGTTCATAAACCGTTTGCATTCAATTCAATACTCAAAGTTAGGGGATGGGATTTTAAATCTACTTTGCCTATGACAAGTTTTTATTTTTTGAACTACGCATAGCCGGAATCTTCTTAATGGTCTTATCCTCGAGAAGCTGTAAGTATTCCTCCGAGGCCGAATCCACTAATTTCACCCTTCCTTTTTCGTCAAAATAAATTCCCCAACCGTAGTTCTTTGTCAATGGACTTGTGCGTAAACAGGCTTGACCTTTCGAGAAAAAGTTTGATCGTTCAACCGCTATTTCCGAGTTTGCGATATCCTTTCTTAATACATGCGTATTAAAGAGGACCTCATCGGACTGTAACGCTAGGGGATGATCGTTGATTTGCTGGAAATGATAATTGGCTATGCTAAGTTTTTCAGGGTTTTCTTTTGGTACGGTGCCATGACTGACTTTGCAATCTTCTGCTACGGTTATTAAGCTGTTAAAATAGTTTGTGCTATGCATGGTTTTCGTTCTTTGAATATTCCAAAAGTAGAGAAGGAAATGACAACCTTATGTCAGCATACAATCTGCTTATTCGCCTATATTCTTCGGAATTTTTCACTTGTAATCGTGATGGAATTTTTCATGATTTCTTTTAGGGTATCTAAATTGATATCAGTCAATTTTTTGAGATAAATGCAAGCCTTTCCCATTTTAAATTTTCCAAGCGACTTCAAGAGTTCATCTTGTTGTTGTCCGCCGGAGTAAACATAAAGCGATATTGCAGCTTTGCGAGGAGAGAAGCCCAATAATGGCGCAACGCCTTCATGTCCAGAATCGTATTGATAGTGGTATTTTCCAAAACCGATAATACTCGGGCCGAACATTTTAGCAGGTTCTCCCGTTGCCTCTTCCATCAGCTTAATAAGTTCGTAGCTATCCTGACGTTTTTGTTCATTGTCTACTAATGCGAGAAAATCGTTCACATCGTCATTTGTAAATGTTGTCTTTACTTTTGCCATTTTATTTTCGCTCGCAGATTTCCTTTAATGCTTTTAAAGCCTTCGGCCACATCTCAGCAAACATATGCTCGTGTTCGTCACTATTCAATTCTAATGAGCAAGTGAGAAGCGTTTGACCATTTTCATTTTTAAAGCGATAAACTTCTAAAGAATTTCGCCAGGGATCGACATGTTCTCCATCATACAGTTCCACTTGATCTGACAGAATTCCCAAATGTCTAATGATCACAATATCGCCTGGGATATTTTTATCCACACTGGCAATCATCCCGCTGTTTTCCATGCCATGTTCATTGGATACAAAGAATATCTTTGATCCTTCGCTCCAGTCACCACGATAGGAAGAGCTTGGCGAGAAGGCTTTGGTCCATTCTTCGTAGCTTTTCTTCTGAAGCATCAAATTATGCACCTTTGTCGGCGATGCATTTATCTTCTCTATAAAATATAAGGTTTTCATGGGCTTTAGTTATTGCATTCTGCCGATGCCAAATACAGCACCTGCAGGATCTTCAACAATGATAAAATTATATTTACCGTCTTTGCCTCTACTGGAATGGATAAGCTTTCCACCCAAGGCTAATACTTTTTCTAGTCGCTCGTCGACATCCGGAGCATAGAGGTACATTATCCATTGGGAAGGAATTGCACGGTTTACTCCACGCTTATGGCAAACGCCGCCAACGGCTTCATTATCCTCTCGGAGCATAGCGTAATCATGATAATCTCCGTTTTCATCTTTCATCGCAATAGGATGTTCCTTCCATCCGGCAACTTCTTTATAAAATTCCTTTAGTTGATCTGCCTGATCAGTACTGTAGTCTGCCCAAACAAATTGACCGAGTTTAAAACCTTCTTTTTCCATTTCCTAATTCCTGTTTATTTGTGCTCTACATAATTTTTAAAGCTGTCCAGGATAGCTTGCCAGCCGGCCTTTTGCATTTCTTCCGGGTTCATGGTCTCCGCATCAAAGTCTACACTAATTAGCGTGCTATTCCCTTGTTCCTGGAAGCTTATATCGACCGTTCTTTCATCTCCCAATACATAGGATATGGAATTTAATGGCGTCACTTCCGTATAGGTGCCTTCGAAGTCAAACTCGAAGCTGCCGTCTTTTGCCGCCATCTTATTTTTAAACTTTCCGCCGACACGTAATTCATTTTCCGATGATGGACAATGCCAATCTGGCGAGGCTTGATTCCAATGCTTGATATCGTTTGGAGTATTGTAAGCATCCCAAACTTTTGCTATTGAAGCGTCGATAAGGCTTTCAATATGTATCTTTTTAGTGTTCATTATAATTGAATTTATTGTATACGAAGTTATTATTCCAACTGCAAATTCTGCTTGCCGTATGACAAGAATATTTCTGTTAGGATTCATCGATGAATTAATTCACATTTTTTAATCGGACTGCAAAATATAATCAAATCAACTCCTTCCTAGTAAACGAAAATTTTTAGATATTGATTTAAGAAATCATAAATTATTTCTTCATTTGTGTAGTATTAAAAAAATGTAAAAGCCTAACAATTTCAGTCTATGGAAAACACACTAACTGCGAAAGCATCCATCCAAATTCAAAAGCCTGTGCATGAAGTGTTCGAGGCTATCGTTCAACCGGAGGGTATGAGCAAGTACTTTATTGAACATTCTACGGGACCTTTAGCAATGGGGAAAACTGTTACTTGGAAATTTCCGGAATTTGAAGATACCTTCCCAGTGACAGCTAAGCATATTGAATTGGATCGATATATCTCATTTGATTGGAGTGGTGGTGTCGAAGGGATGCTTGTTGAGATTCATCTTCAATCGCTCGCTGACGGATCAACGGTTGTCCGCGTCGTGGAAGGATCGATGACTCCGGATGAAGAGGGGATTAAACAAGCGATCGGACAATCAGAGGGTTGGGCGAATTTTCTAGCTTGTTTGAAAGCTAGTTTAGAATATGGCATCAACCTACGTAAAGGAGCTTTTGAATTTATGCGTCCTGAATAAAAGTAATTTGTTATGAGTGAAACGATTTCAGTAATTGATGCCTATATCGCCGCTGTTGACCCCTCGAGACAAGCATTGCTACAGGAGTTACGCGCTATTATTCGAAGTAATGCGCCCTCTGAAACCACTGAAACCCTTAATTATGGGATGCCCACATTTCGATATAACGGCAATTTAATGCATTTTGCTGCATTTAAAAATCATATTGGGCTTTATCCTGGAAGCGAAGCGATTGAAGCATTCTCCGATGAATTGTCTGCTTATAAGACATCGAAAGGCGCTATTCAATTACGTTTAGACCAAGCGCTACCGAAAGATCTAATTAAACGTTTAGTAGCCTTCAATGTCTCCAAGTTGAGAAATAAGACTGCCCCTAATTGGCATAAACGATATGAGCGTTGGGATCAATGTGTAGAACTAATGAATCAATTGATTCTGAAAACTTCAGAGCCGCTGAAGAAGGAATTTAAATGGGGTACGGATATTTATACGTTTCAGAAAAAAAATGTTATTGGATGGGGCGGATTTAAGGAGTTTTTCTCCTTATGGTTTTACAATGGTGTTTTTCTAGTCGATAAAGACAAACATTTAATAAGTGCATCTGAAGGTAAGACAAAGGCATTGCGACAATGGCGATTTACTGACTTCAAGGATATGGATGAATCGACGATACTAGCCTATATAAACGAATCAATTCAAACCATTAAAGACGGCAAGGAGATCAAGCCAGAGCGTGGTAACGCAAAATCCGTAGAAGGAATATTTAAAGATTATTTAGAGCAGGACATGGAGCTTAAGTCGGCTTTTGATCAATTAACCCCGGGCAGGCAGAAAGAGTATATCGCGTATATCGAAGAAGCAAAACAGGAAAAGACAAAGATCGCTCGAATGGAAAAAATTAAGCCGATGATCTTTGCCAGTCAAGGTCTTCACGATAAATATAAAAAGTAACAGCATAGGTTCATATTGCTTAAACCTCTCCATTGGAGAGGTTTATTTGTTTAAATGATTGCCCATTTTGCCGATTCATGAGCTAAAAGAAATTAGAATTGATTTGTCCGATCCGGATTCAAAAATGTAACTTAGAAGTATGAAGCAAAACGAAAGACTTGGATTTATAGGATTGGGAAATATGGGGCATCCCATGGCAAAGAACTTAGAGAAGGCAGGATTTCCACTTTCTGTCTATAATCGAAGTGCCGATAAGGCGGCAGACTTTTCTGCTGCTTCTCAAGTCTGTACAGATATTCCAAAGCTTGTGGCGGAAAGTGATATTATCTTCACCATGTTGAGTAATGATGATGCTGTTCATGCTGTTTATGAGACCATATTGCAGCTCCCCATAGCAGGAAAAGTGTTTGTCGATATGAGCACGATTTCGCAGTCAGCGTCCGTTGAAATCGGCAAGCTACTCAGGAATGAACAGGCAGATTTTGTTGATGCGCCAGTTGCTGGCAGTACACAGCCAGCGAAGGAAGGGACGCTAATCTTTATGGTCGGCACTTCCAATACAAGCTTGTCTCGTGTAAAACCTTATCTATCCGTTATGGGCAAGGAGGTGCTACACCTAGGGGAAAATGGTCAGGGTATAGCTGCGAAATTATGCATTAATTACTACCTATCTATCCTATATCAAGGTATGGCAGAAACTGTTCTATTTGCAGAAAAGATGGGGATCAGTGCTGTCGATATGATGCGTATTATCAATGAGAGCGCGAGTGGAAGCGGTGCGAGTCGAGCAAAAACACCCCTGTTGGTTAATAATGAGTTTCCTGCAGCATTCGCGTTAGATTTTATGTTGAAGGATGTAAAGCTTGCGGCAAATGCTGGGGCGAATTTTCCAATGAGTAGTACGCTATTACAGACCTATCAAGCTGCGCATGACAACGGCTTGGGTGAGAAAGATGTAATGGCTGTAATCGAGTATCTACGAAAATTAGGCTAATAGTTAGCCGGTAAAGATAATATTGGCGACTCAAATTTTTGTAAGACAGCTATAGGAACAACAGCCTATTAAAATATAAAGACTATGAAAATTGCATCGATATTATGCCTGTTCGGAATGATTGGAAATCTGTCTGGATATGCGCAAGAGTTGAACGCGGTAAACTATCACGATGGGGAGCAAAAGCTGCAAGGATTAGTGAGTGCTAACGTAGCAAAAAGTAGGTCGGGCGTCCTTATTCTTCCAGCATGGAAGGGAATTGATCAAGAAGCGAAGACAGCGGCATTAGCCTTAGAAAAGGAAGGCTATATTGCATTTATTGCAGACATCTATGGCGTTGGAAATACGCCGGAAAGCAATCAGGAAGCAGCGGCTTTATCTTCCAAGTATAAAAGCGATTATCAGTTATATCAGCGCCGGATTAAAGCAGGCATTGCGGCTTTGAAGGCGCAGGGAGCTGATAAAATTGCGGTGATTGGTTATTGTTTTGGTGGAACTGGCGCTTTGGAAACAGCGCGAGCTGGCTTACCTGTCTTAGGTGTGGTCTGTATCCATGGGGGGCTCGCGAAAGCTGCCGACCGTCCGCATACAGCAATCCACGCTAAAGTTTTAGTCGAACATCCTGCCGCTGATGAAAGTGTGAAGAAAGAACATTATGATGCTTTAGTTCAAGAATTGAATCAGGGCAAAGCGGATTGGCAAATTATTACCTATGCGGACGCAAAACATACTTTTACCAATCCAGAATCTGCAGATTATAACGAATTGATGGCGAAACGAGCGTGGAATCATACACTGCTGTTTCTAGCGGAATTGCAAAAGTAGCAATCGAACTGTTATCTTCCTTTTGGTTTTATTGTTCGTTTTAGTAAGATATACCAGAGGCAAGTTGCTAACCAACTATAAAATACTAGCCATTCGCAGGTTAACTCTAAAGCATATTTCTTGGAGAGTATTAAGCTGGAGAAAAAGAACAGCAAGAAGAGGAAAAGCAGAAAGAGGAATACTTTCATATTGTTTATGATATCATGTGAACTTGCACTTTGTTTAATTTAAAGGTAAATAACAATTATCTTAAATGAAAATATGTTCCTTATTAAAACTAATGTTAATTCATTTGTGTAAAATTCCTATTAACTAATCAATATTGGTTTGTAAATTATTCTAACTTGCATTAAATCATTGTTTATTTCGAAAGCCTTGTCGAAATAATCTTTATATTGTTCGAAAATTAAACAATTGGTCGAATTGTGTATTATAACCGTATTTCATGAATTCTAGAAGAGACTTTTTAAAGAAAGCTTCCTTATTAGCTGGTGCAACTGCTGCGACTCAACTTATGCCGGAATCTATTCAACGGGCACTTGCTATTGATGCGCCTGCCGGTTCAACTTATTTGGACGCTGAACATATTGTATTCTTGATGCAAGAAAATCGATCATTCGATCACAGCTACGGTACCTTAAAAGGTGTACGCGGTTTCAATGATCCACGCACGATTAAGAATAATGGTATTCCAATTTGGGTGCAGAAAGACCATCAAGATCGATATTATACACCTTTCCATTTAGACATCGAGAAGACTAAATCAACTTGGATGGGCTCTTTACCTCATGGATGGCGCGATATGGTTTATGCCCGTAATGATGGTAAAATGAATACTTGGTTAGAAGCGAAGCGGGCGGGGAATCCGAATTATCAACATATGCCCTTGACTTTAGGATACTACAATAGGCATGATCTTCCGTTTTATTACGCTTTTGCGGATGCGTTTACCGTTTGTGATCAGCATTTTTGCTCGTCTTTAACCGGTACGAGTGCAAATCGTTCTTACTTTTGGTCAGGTACGATTCGAGAAGAGCCTCGTAATCCTGAATCGACAGCGCATGTCGACAATGGGCAGATAAATTATCGGGATATTTCCTGGAAAACTTTTCCAGAGCGTTTGCAGGAAGCTGGTATAGATTGGCGAGTTTACCAGAATGAGTTGAGTTTGCCTGTCGGATTTGTTGGGGAAGAGGAAGATTGGTTGGCAAATTTTACGGACAATAACTTGGAATTTTATAAGCAATATCAAGTCAAGTTTCATCCGGCATATTACGAATATATTAAGAAAGAAATTCCTAAAATTGAGCATCAGTTAATGACAACCCGGTTTGCTAGTGAAGAAGCGTACAAGAAGGTCGTCAATCGTTTGGAAGCCTATAAGCGTGATGTTGAGCAATATTCTCCTGAGAATTTTGCCAAATTAAGTAAGCATCAACAAGAAATCCATAGACGTGCATTTACAACGAACACGGGTGATCCTGATTATCATAGTTTGACTGATATTACTTATGACGATCATGGGGAACAAAAGACCGTTCAGGTTCCTAAAGGCGATTTATTCTATCAATTTAGAAAAGATGTTGAAGCGAATAAATTACCCACCGTATCTTGGTTAGTTGCCCCTTGCCGTTTTTCTGATCACCCAGGTTCACCTTGGTTTGGTGCGTGGTATGTGTCCGAGACCTTAGATATCTTAACAAAGAATCCGGAGGTTTGGAAGAAGACGATTTTTGTACTTACCTACGATGAAAATGACGGGTATTTTGATCATGTTCCACCATTTGTTCCTGCTTTACATAGCCGTCCTGAGACTGGTGCTGTACCGAAGGGGATGAAAACAGCGGATGAATATGTGACGAATGCGCAGGAGATTAAACGGAGTGGAGATCCGAATAGCCGTTTGGATTCGCCAATTGGTTTAGGCTTCCGTGTACCCTTAGTGATTGCTTCGCCATGGACAAAGGGGGGCTGGGTAAATTCTGAAGTGTTTGATCATACGTCGACGCTTCAATTTTTGGAGCATTTCATACAGCGGAAAACAGGGAAGAAAATTGTGGAATCGAATATTAGCGCATGGCGTCGTTTGGTATGTGGCGATTTGACTTCTGTGTTTCGTAAACCCGAAGATTCGAAAAGACCGACCATCGAATTTGTCGATCGGGATGCCGAAGTTAGTCGGATTTATAAAGCGCAGGCAAAAGGACTTCCTGAAGATTTTGATGTGATGAATAGTCTGACAGATGTGAATGCTTTAAATTTTACCAATGGGCATAATGGATTACGTTTAGCAGAGCAAGGTACTAAGGCAGCTTGTGCAATCCCTTATGACATGGACGTTAACTTTGCCATTGATAGAACGCATAAAACGTTGACACTATCTTTCCAAGTTGCAGGCAAACTTCCTGCAAACAAAATTGTTGGCGTTCCATTTTTTGCTAAAAGTGCTGTGCCGTTCGGTGAATCGGCGGAAATGGATCGCGTATTCAATTTTGCGGTAAAGCCGGGGGAGTCAATCCACTACAAATGGTCAATCGAGCAATTTATCGGTAATGTCGTCGATATGGAAGTTTATGGTCCAAATGGCTTTTATCGTCGTTTTAAATTTGATAAGCGTAATTTGCCTTCGGCGATCAAAGCTACAGCAGGCGATTATAAAAATGGCTTTTCCTTCAAATTTGATGCGGCCTTCGCGGATTTGTTGATTCGCGATCCGTTCTATCAGCATCAGGAGAGGCAAGTGTCAAAGGGGCAATCGCTGACACATCGTTGGGATTTAGCAAAATCGTCAGGATGGTATCAGTTTGAGATAAGCAGTAAAGCGGATGCTACTTTGTCCTTAGTTTACGCCGGACATCAGGAGAATGGTAAACCAAGTATAACAGATCCACAGATGGGTGGAGCTTCCTAAGCTACTTAGATGAGTGTGTATTCAAGCATTTTGAAATTTAAAATATAGGCCCTATTACTTAGGGCCTTCTTTTTACAAGGAATATGATTCAAGTGTTCTTGATCACATTTGTGCTTATTGTCTTGTTAATCGTCCTTTCTGAAGTATGTAGGAATGGTAAGTTTATTGGCAATTGTTTTCGGAAGACTTCTCGAGAAAAGATTACGGAAAAAGCTTTTTCGCGTATAGGATACCAATAATAAATCGACAGCTTCTTCTTCCACCAATCTTTCGACAGCGTAGGGGATAGGCTCGTTGACATCCAGTCGGTTAACCATCTCATAGTCATGATAGGTAAGCTCGTTAATGCCGATGTCCTTCATTAGGCGTTCCTGCCAGAATAAGATGTCTTCGTTTTTAGGTTTTTTGTTTACTTCATTGACGTGAAGCAAAGCAACCTTTAAACTAGGACTTGTTCTACCGATGAATTCTTTTAAGATTTCAACATCATTTTCTTTAAAATTAGTGAGCAAACCGACCTTTTCGAGTTTAAAAGATTTAGCGCTTGAAGGGACGGCAAGTACACCAATCGGAGAATGACGTATTAATTCATAGGTATTACTCCCCAAAGCAACATTCACGAGTCCACTAGCACCTTTTGTTCCCATCACTAAGAACTTAATTGGGTTTGCCTCAATAAGCTCAAGGACGATGTCATTTAAATTTCCTTCCATACATGCTGCGGTGCAATCGATATCTGGATAGGTCGATTTAAATCGATTGTTAAATGCATCCATATCCTGTTCTGCGGCGGCAATATTATGCACGCTTACTGCGTCTTTAAATTCTTGCGTTGCGAGTAATCGGGAAAACGTTTGGTACACATGCAGTAACTGTATATTCCAATCGTACTTTCTAGCTAATTCCGCAGCATAGCAGGCTGCAATCCATGCGTTTTCGGAAAAGTCTACGGGGACGAGTAAGACATGTTTCATAATGATGGCAGTTAAGAAGGTTATCAATCAAATATACCCAAATCATAAAAATCAAGCAAGTGAATAGGCCTTGGTGTATTCAATTTGTAGCCAAATCGGCTATGCATGTTAAATTTTGTTAAGCCTTAATCTACTACATACGATGCTAGACACTACCACGTTATTATAGCAGAGAAAGCGTAGCAAAGAGTAAAAGAGTAAGTAATTTCATAAATAGGTTAATAATTGGTTTGGTAAAAATCCTGAAGCTCCCAACTTCAGGATTTTTTATGTGCTGATTGACTCCTAATGGAGCATCCTATAAATTTATTCCAATTTATTTTATATACCAATCAAGGCAAACCCCTATTTCAGCATCATTGCCTCTTTATGCTTCAAGACTTGTTGATAGGTTGGATCCCCATTCAGAAAAAGGCTTTCATGAAAGGGGGCTGGAACCAAAACTTTAGCTTCAAACTTATCCATCGGAATAAAGAAGAGTACCCCATGGGATACAGACTTATCGTCAATTATCTGGGTGTATTTACTCACCTTTTCTCCAAGTTTTTTACTCTTTTCTAGTTTTTTAATCAACAGCTCCATATCTTATTTCTCTTCATGGAATACTAAAATAGGAACTTTCGAGTGAAATGCTAGATTGTTACTAACACTATTGTTAAACATACGGTCAAAAAAGCTTCTGTTTCGTTTCACGACAGCAAGAATATCGATATTATTCTCTAACAAGTAGGTGGTGATGGTATTTTCGACGCTTTCCACTTCGTCTAGAAGCACATAATTGATATCCTCATTGGGGAATTCATGTCTCCAATTTTCAGTCTGCAATAAAACATCGTCGACTTTCGAACTTCGAAGGATATTTAGACAATCTAACCTCGCGTTGACAGCTTTCGCCATGACGAGTGCCTCGCGCAAAGCAGGTTTGTCTTTATCACGGAATAGTGTGGTAAAGACTACGCGTTTGATGCCCTGGTATTTGGCATGCGGCGGTACAGCAAGCACTGGATTTTGAATGTTTTTAATAACGTTTACCGTATTTGTTCCGATAATTTTGGATAAAAACCCGCTTTCTCCATGTGTCCCCATCACCACAAGGTGGATTTTTTCCATTTCAGTGATTTTTTTTACGACAGATGCTACAGGCCCTTCTTCGAATAGAAAAGTAAGTTCCACTTCAGAAGCGCCTTCTTTTTCGGCTATGTCACGCATACCTTGGGTTTTCTTTTTGTAAGTTTCGAATTGATTGAGTTCGATGGTTTGGTACGCTTCACCAATGAGCTCTGGGTGCCCGGCATGGGTAGCGGATAATACGGGTTCAACATAGGTATATAGGACATAAATCTTTGCATCGATAGATTTAGCAATATGCAAAGCGTAGACAAAGGCGTTTGTAGCAATGTCTGAAAAATCGGTGGGGAATAGTATGGCTCTCATGATAGTGCTTTTTGAAGTCATCTAAATTTACCAATTATTTATCACATTGTTTATGATCTAGGTCATTAATTGATATTGAGCTGTAGCATAATACGCAGATTGTACGTACTCATATAAAATAAGTAATTTTGGGTATATGAATATTAGATAGGGCCACTTAACCGATTGATAAGAAGACAAGAAATGATGTTAGTATTGGAGCTTAGATAACCAGTGGGAATTTTAAATAAATACCTTGGAAACAGCGCCCCATTGAACCTTAGAGTTGCTTTGGAGAAGTGTGCTATGTCTAATTCTGAGCGGAGTAAAGCCTTCTTATACAAGAAATACTATGGTTATGTCATGGCTATTGTGTTTCGTTACATGAAGCATGAGATGGAAGCAGAAGAGCTAACTAACGAATGTTTCGTTAAGGTTTTTGCGAAAATCAATAGCTTTAGTATACATGAGGATGAGCACATTTTGGAAAAGACTTTCAAGGCCTGGATTGGCCGTATTGCTGTAAATACGTCTATTGATGCCTTACGCGTGCGTAAGCAAATGTATATGCTAGACGACTTAAACGGGAGTGATACGCTGCATTTTTCAGTTGAAGCTGATAACCGATTAGAATATAACGATATTATTGGTTTAATCCGTGAACTTCCTGATATACAACGTTCGATATTCAATATGTACGAAATTGAGGGATTCTCCCATGAGGAAATTGGAAAAGAGCTAGGGATTCCCGAGAGTACATCACGAACTTATTTAACACGCGCGAAGCAAAAGTTGAGAAAGCTATATGCCTCGCAAATTAATTTAGAAAGAATACAATCCTGATCTGATTAGAAAAATGGAAAGCAAAAAAAATAGAGACATTATTGATCACATTGTTCAGTCATTAAAAGATAAGGAGGAGCTACCTTATCGAGAAGGTGCTTGGGAGAATTTCCAAAGTTGCCAGTTTGGGCCTAAACGTAGTAAGTCAGCCCTATATTACTGGGCTGCTAGTGCGGCTGCGGCGTTACTTTTTGGCTTTTTTGCGTTGAATCGTTGGACAGCGCATCCCAATTCGGAAAGCACGCTCAGTACAGTGAATTCAGGTACTTCTCAAGAAGCAATCATTGCGCCTGAGTCTCAAGATGCTAATTCAACATTGCTGGATCAAGTTGAACCCAATCTTCATGCTGGAAACTCCATTAGCTCAGGAGCCAATTCTAGTGTGAGAAATTGGACGTCTTTTCAGAATGCTAATCCTAATTATGAAAGCGAGACAAGTCGAACAGTGCTTACAATTGGTGATATGCAAGCTGCTTCCGTAGATTTTGTCAATAAGTTAGCCATTGTTCCAATGTTGCAACCTGCGGGCGTTGTCGTAGAACATGCTGTCAATCTTGCGAATAAGAAGCCAAGGTTTGTAGGGTCGATGAATCAGACGATGGCTTATCAAGGAGATCAGTTTACTGTACAGACGAATGGCTCTGCACCCAAGCTCTCGCAAAAGAAATTTAGTTTTGCCGAGAAGTTTGATTTGGGGTTATTCGTTTCCCCAAGTACTACAGATGAACAGATGAATTTTGGAGGTGGTTTGCTTTTAGGCTACAATATCACGAAAAACTTGAGCGTACGGACGGGTTTAGCATACAACCAATATCAGGTCGGTCTAATGAAAGACCCAGTGGGCAATCCAGAGACGCAAGTACTCGCAACATCAGATGTGTTGGAACAAGATGCTAAATATAGCATGGTTACTATGCAAGCTAGTCGCACGATGATTTTACCAAATGTTAATGCGGTGAGCGGTAATGTGCAAGCTTTTGAAATTCCGTTGGAACTGAAGTTTAAGACTAATTCGGGGATTTATGCTTCTTCTGGGATGACTTATGCGGTTGTGCTTAATCAGAATCGTTTTACGCACTTTATCGAGAACGCAAATGCAGATTTATTTGATAAGGGTTTACCAAGTTCATCGAAGGAGATGAATGATGCAGTACAACCGGTGACTCGTAAAGTAAAAACGGACGAACAAAACGTAAATACGAATAATTTCGGGGGCTTTATCAACTTATCGATTGGGAAAGAGATGAAAGTCAACAAGCGATTGAATTTATCCGTCGAGCCTTACGTGAAGCTACCAGTTGGAAGTTTCAAGCAAGCGGATATGAATTATACCAACGGCGGTCTCAGAATTATCACAAACTTTTAAAGCGTTCTAAATTTCGTCTATCCGCACCCAAGACATTCCTGCTGCAATTGCTCCTTGTACCCCTGGATCACCATCTTCAAAGACTAAACAGTCAGTTGGATCTACTTGAAGGTGTTCTGAGGCAAGCAGAAAAGGTTGCGGAGAAGGTTTTCCGAACTCCGTATCGCCAGCACATACGAGTGTTTGATATTTCCCTTTTACGTCTATAACGTCGAGTGTAATGTTTAGCGTCGAGCGGGATCCCCCGGAGACTATGGCTATTTTTTTGATGTTATGAAAGTCGAATAATATTTGACGTACGAATTCGATCGGTTTAGTTTGATGAATGAATTCTTGAATGAAAATTGCGGATTTCCTTTTGGCAAATACTTCAAAATCCAATTCCACTTGATATCGTTGACTAATTTCTTTGGCGACAGCAACCGTTGGCCATCCTGCTGTTTCGTCGATTAAATCTGGATTTAAAGTAATGCCATATTCTTTGGCTGCTGCAACATAGGATGCTTTATGGGCATACATGTTGTCGGCAAGTGTGCCATCAACGTCAAATAATAGCGCTTTAAAGGGAGTGGAGAGTTCTTTCAGTTTTAGGTATTTCTGCAATGATTGTTCATTCATGGCACAAAGGTAAGAAAGTCTCCGTAATGGGGAGACTTTCTTACTATTGAATTATCGTGTGGCCTTACGACGATTAAGCTCTTTCATGATTAAGCCTAATTCACGACCAGTTTGACCTCCGACCGAAGTATTTTCTTGTGCTCGACGGAATAAGTACGGCATAACAGATTTAACCGGACCGTATGGCATGTATTTCGCTACATTATAGCCTGCCGCTGCTAAGTTGAACGATAAGTTGTCCGACATACCTAGCAATTGCGCGAAAAATACGTGAGGGTGGTTATGAGGAATGTTACGTTTCTCTAATTCTTTTGTTAAAATTAGGCAAGATTCTTCATTATGAGTTCCAGCCATAAAACCAATGCGATCGATATGATCTAACATAAAGTAGATTGCTTCATTATAGTCAGTATCTGAGGCAGGTTTGTTTGGCTGAATTGGAGATTGATAACCTTTTTCATTTGCTCTTTCGCGTTCAATTTCCATATATGCACCACGTACGATTTTAGCTCCTAAGAAGAAGTTTTGAGTCTCCGCGTAGGCGAAGTCCGCTTTTAACGAAGCTAATTTGTCGTGTCTATATAACTGATAAGTATTATAAACAATTGGCTTTTCTTTATTGTATTTCTCCATCATTTCTCTTGCGATATCATCGATGGTGTCTTGAATCCACGAATGTTCTGCATCTATCAATACGGGAATACCTGCATCATGACATGCTTTACAGATTTGATCACAGCGATTATATAGGCGATCGTATTCCGCCTTTTCTTCGCTCGTTAAACTTTGTTTAGCATCAATTTTTGCGAATAAATCAAAGCGTCCTAATCCTGTTGGTTTAAATACGCAGAATGAAATTAAGGGGTTTGTCTTCGCAGACGCTACTGTTCTCAAGATCTCTTTACAGGTTTCGTCGAAACTTGCTTCAGACTCTTCGCCTTCCACGGAGTAGTCAAGAATTGTCGTAACTTTTCCTTTTCCTAAATCTTGGATGGCTTGATAACAGTCATCTATACTTTCGCCGCCACAGAATTGTTTATAAATTGTGTTTTTAATAATTCCTGTTATTGGAAGACCAATGTTTAAGGAGAAATTGGTAATGGGGGTACCAATTTTAATCAAGGTATTGCTTGCTACCATTTTGAACAACCAATAAGCCTTGTTTAAATCCTTATCGCTTTTATTTTTGAACGCGATTTCGGTGTTGTTAAAGTCAAGCTTTGTGGGCGCTGATATATCCATGATACTATATTTTATATATTCTGCAAAAGTAGTTAATTAATTGTAGATAATTTTAATAGATAGGTTGTAAAAAGTTCGCAATTGCATATTTTTGTTTATGCAAACGTTTACATTAAAAGGTGAGTTCATCCAGATGATTCAATTATTGAAAGTCATGAATTGGGTTGAACACGGCGCAATGGCTCAATGGGTCGTTGAAGAAGGTTTAGTTAAATACAATGGCGAAGTAGACCTTCGCAAACGGTTGAAAGTTAAAGTTGGCGATATCGTCGAATTTGATGGTAATAAAGTAAAGATAATTTAACGCGAAAAACGCTATCTTTAGGCTGAAATTATAATATGAAAAAGATAAAGAGCTTAGGGTATGACGTGGTGTTTGAAGATAATTTAAACGAATTACAATCATTTTTGATTGATCACGACTATTCCCAACTATTAATACTAGTCGACCGCAATACGAACGATCATTGTTTACCCGTTCTGCAAGCCGCTATTCCTGACATTGTAGACTATGATATTATTGAAGTCGATCCAGGAGAAGAGAACAAGAATATCGACTTCTGTATTGGTGTCTGGAAAACGATGTTAGACTTCGGCGCTGATAGAAAGGCCTTGATGCTGAACCTTGGTGGAGGTGTTGTTACGGATATGGGTGGTTTCGCCGCAGCAACATATAAAAGGGGTATTGATTTTATTAATGTGCCGACCACATTACTTTCACAAGTTGACGCATCCGTAGGAGGTAAGACTGGAATCGATCTTGATAATGTCAAGAACATCATTGGGACCTTCTCACAACCTCAAGCCGTTTTCATTTCAACTGCGTTTTTGAAAACGCTTGATGATAGACAAATCCGATCTGGATTTGCAGAAATCATTAAACATGGTTTAATTCAAGATAAAGCACTCTATGAAAAGTGTAAATCCTTGGAATTACCAGCGGTACCAAATGAAATCGTGTTTGAATCAGTTCAAATTAAAAACAATGTGATTACCATTGACCCAAAAGAAAAGGGATTACGTAAGATTTTGAACTTTGGACATACCATTGGTCATGCGATTGAAGGTTATTCTTTAGAGAATGATCAATCGCCTTTATTACATGGGGAAGCTATCGCAATAGGTATGATCTGTGAAGCTTATCTTTCATTTAAATTGAATAATCTTGAAGAAGCGGAGCTTAAAGAAATCGTTCAATATTTGAGTTCAGTTTATCCGAAATACGAATATGATCAGTCTATCTATCCAGTATTGTTAGGTTTAATGCGAAACGATAAGAAAAATGAGAATAACCAATTAGGGTTTTCATTATTGCGCAGTATTGGAGACTGTGATTTCAATAAATATGTAGAAGAGGCAGATATTATCGAAAGTCTTGATTATTATAAAAATTTGAAATCATAGGACATGAAGATAAAGGCGATTCACTTTGGTTTATTGTTTGTTTTTCTTGTAAGCTTTACTGGTCTTAGTTTTGCGGCAAAAAAGAAAATATTGCTCTTTACCAAAACTGCCGGATATCGACATGATAACATTGAAAAGGGAGTTGATGTCTTAAAGCGGCTTTATGTTGAAAATGGATGTCAAGTAGTTCATTCTGAAGATGCTGATATTTTCCTCTCTGATTCGATTTCTAGTTTCGATGCGGTTTTATTTTTCAGTACCACAGGCACGATATTTAACGAGACGCAAAAGGAAGCCTTTCAAAAATATATTCGTTCTGGGAAGGGATTTATGGGGGTTCATGCAGCGACTGATACAGAACATCAATGGCCTTGGTACAATCGATTAGTCGGGGCTTATTTTATGAGTCATCCTGCTGTTCAAGAAGCAAAAATTGATGTGTTAAATAGAAAGCATCCTTCGACAAGACACCTGAGTAAGATTTGGTTGCATAAGGATGAATGGTATGATTTTAAGGACATTCAGCCAGGATTAACCGTATTGATGAACCTTGATGAAACTTCCTATAAGGATGGTAAAATGGGAACCAATCACCCGATAGCTTGGTTTCAAGAGTTTGAAGGTGCGCGTATGTTTTATACAGGTTTAGGACATACGAAGGAATCCTTTGACTCGCCCACATTCCTAAAACACCTCGTTGGAGGGATGAAATACGTGTTAGGGAAATAAGGAAATACAAAGAGGCGATAAGCCTCTTTTTTGTTTATGTTCTATAGACTAATTGCGGAGCTAAAATAATAAGAGCATGTAATCTCCTGCTTTGCCTAAACTAAATACAAGAGGTGTTAAATTAATATTTTGGATTTGAGAACCTTGTGTTTTTATAAGTCCAATCGTTTAGATTTCTCTTATATTTACGAATTATTGAATCACACCTTATGAAAAGAATCGTGGCAACTTTAGGGGCATTGATCCTGTCCTTTCCATTGTTTGCGCAAAACTATAATGAGTTGAATGCACTTTTTCAAAGCTCTACAGTTTTAAATAAACATTATGTAGGATTTAGTTTATATGATTTAGCGGCTAAAGAATATGTTTATGGTCAAAATGAGGATAAGCATTTCACGCCAGCGTCTAACACAAAGGTATTTACACTATATACTGCATTAAAGTTAATCGGTGATTCTATACCTGCGATAGCGTATGTTGAACGTGGCGATTCGCTTATTTTTTGGGGTACTGGAGATCCAACCTTCTTGCATCCAAAATTTAAGAGCCAAAAAGTGTTTAAGTTCCTTAAAGATTCGAATAAGAAACTCTATTATGCGTCGACTAAATCGCAAGAGCCTTTTTATAGAAACGGCTGGTCTGTAGAAGATTATGAGTATTATTATCAACCTGAAGTCTCGGTATTTCCGATCTATGGCAATGTTATCCTCTTTAAAGAAAAATCGGGCGAGTTAGTGTTAAATCCGAAATATTTCGATTGCTATATTAGTCATCAAGATGATACAACTTCAAGATTCTTAATTCATCGTGACTACGGATCTAATAAAATGAATTATAACTCGGCCCCTCTTCCTAAGGAATATGTCAATGAGAAACCTTTTCATGTTTCAGACAGCTTAATCCAAGCATTATTGCAAGATACTTTATATCGTCCTGTCGGTCTTGTTGGATTACCGCTTCCTATCGATGCGAAGACACTTTATTCCGAGAAAACCGGTGAAGTGATACGGGAAATGATGCTGCCGAGTGATAACTTCCTAGCGGAGCAATTAAATATGGTTGCTTCCTTTGTCAAAAATAAGTCTTTTCAGACGAAGAGCTTACGTCAGCAGATGCAAGAAGATTATTATCGCTTTTTTCCAGACACCATTGAATTAAGAGATGGAAGTGGATTGTCATCGTATAATAAAATCACGCCCCGTGCGATGGTGACTTTGTTGAATTGGATTCATTCGGACATTCCAGATGAGCAGACAAAGCTTCATTTGTTTCCTGCAGGGGGAATAGAAGGTACGTTAAAAGGTGTGTACCCAACACCTGGAGGAAAAGCTTTTGTTTGGGCAAAGACCGGTACTATTAATTCAGTACATTGTCAGAGTGGCTATATCATTACGAAACAAGGAAGACGCTACGCCTTCTCGTTCTTAAACAATAATTTCATGGGAAGCGCGGGGCCGATTCGGAAGGAGATGGTCAAAATTGTTACCTACATCTATGAAAACTTTTAGTCGTTTTAAATTCATTTGGCTATATTCGCTAGGTATTTTATGAAGATTTTCAAGAAAAACGATAAGCGATTAATTCGATCATGGTCCATGTATGACTGGGCAAATTCGGCTTATAATTTGGTAATTACTTCGACAATTTTTCCAGTATATTATACGACGATTACTAGCAATAAAGAAACTGGGAATGATATTGTTTCTTTTTTCGGGTTTGAGTTAATCAACACAGCTTTATCGAACTTTTCACTGTCCATTGCTTACCTGTTAATGGCCATTTCTTTACCCTTTATTTCGGCATATTCCGATGCAGCAGGAAAACGTAAGTATTTTATGAAGATCTTTACCTATATAGGTGCGATTGCCTGTATGGGGTTGTTTTTCTTTAAAATAGAGACCCTGGAATTAGGTATCATATTTTTTGCACTCGCCGCCATGGGATATATCGGAGGGGTTGCATTCAACAATTCTTACTTACCTGTTATTGCGACGCCTGATCAACAGGATAGGGTTAGCGCGCAAGGATTCGCCTATGGCTATGTGGGTTGTGTAACTTTGCAATTAATCTGCTTTATTTTCGTTTTCAAGCCCGATTGGTTCGGGATTACTGATCCATCTTTGCCAGCAAGGTTGTCTTTCTTTTTAGTCGGATTATGGTGGATTACCTTCGCGCAGATTCCATTTCGTTTTCTCCCAAGGAATAAGCCTACTATTGAAAATGAAAAGCTGTCCTTCGTTGTGAAAGCAAAGAAAGAGTTTTTGTCGGTGTTTGAAAAAATAAAGCAAATACCAGCGATTAAGCGATTCCTACCAGCATATTTCTTTTATGCAATGGGTGTTCAAACCATTATGATTGTTGCCGCAGCCTTCGGTGAAAAGGTACTCAACCTCGGTGCAACGAAGTTAATTGCATCGATTCTTTTAATTCAGTTGGTGGCGATTGGTGGTGCCTTTATCATGTCTGCTTTAGCAAAGAAATTTGGGAATATCAAAGTGTTGATGTTTGTTGTTACGATTTGGATTTTTATTTGTGTCGCCGCATACTTCTTGAGTAATGAATACCAATTTTATGGGATGGCTTTCCTCGTGGGGCTATTAATGGGCGGAATTCAGTCTTTATCGAGATCAACCTATTCAAAGCTGATACCAACTGATGTGGAAGATACGACGGCATTTTTTAGCTTTTATGATGTTTCGGAGAAGCTGGCAATTGTCATCGGGCTTTTTACTTTCGGAATCATAGAACAGCTTACGCATAACATCCGCTATTCAGCACTGTGTATGTCTGTATTTTTTATTATTGGACTGTTGTTGTTGTTTCGTGTTTTAAAATTTAATAAATTACAGATTATTCAAAGCAATTAATGCATAAAGTCGAGTTATTTATACCGTGTTTTATTGATCAGCTTTTTCCGGAAACAGCATTCAATACAATCAAGCTATTGGAGAAAGCTGGATGTGATGTTATTTACAATACGGAACAAACTTGTTGTGGTCAACCAGCCTATAACGCTGGTTTTTGGGATGATGCAAAAGTAATTGGTCAAAAGTTTCTAAATGATTTCTCTGAAGAACATCCTATCGTATCACCATCTGCCTCTTGTACGGGTATGGTTCGCGAAGGATATGATGATTTATTTACGAATACAACCGATCACAATCGTTGTCGAGGCATTCAACGCAATATATTTGAAATCTCAGACTTCTTAGTCAATGTGATGAAGAAGGAGTATTTTGGCGCTGAACTTGTTGGTCGGGCTGTTTATCATGACTCTTGTTCTGCTCTACGCGAGTGTAAGATCAAAGAGGAACCTCGTCGTCTTCTAAGTCATGTGGGTGGCTTAGAAATCGTTGAGATGCGGGATCAAGAAAGTTGCTGTGGTTTTGGAGGAACTTTTTCAGTAAAGTTTGAAGGTATCTCGACAGCGATGGCGGAGCAGAAAGTAAAAAATGCACTTGCAGTCAACGCAGAGTATATCATTTCTACCGACGCCTCTTGCTTGCTGCAATTACAAGCCTATATTGAAAAACATAAATTGGCAATTAAAACGATACATTTGGTTGATGTCTTGACATCGGGTTGGGCCAATATCTAAAAATACTAATAAATAAAATATGAACTCAAGAAGAGAATTTTTAAGAAATCTAGGATTGGTAGCTGCGGGTGTGACGCTAGCGCCTTCACTAGACGTATTTGCTGCAAAGAAAGGCTGGTTCGAAATTTCATTAGCCGAATGGTCTCTGCACAAAAAATTGTTTAAGGGAGATTTGAAAAATATTGATTTCCCAGAGTATACAGCGAAGAATTTCGGTATTTACGGGGTTGAATATGTAAATCAATTCTTTAAAGATAAGGCACAAGACATGACTTATCTAAAGGATTTAAATAATCGAGCGAAAGATAACGGAGTGAAGAACGTATTAATCATGGTTGATGGCGAAGGATCATTAGGTGACCGTGATGAAAACAAGCGTTTAAAAGCGGTAGAGAATCATCACAAATGGATCGATGCTGCGAATTTCCTTGGTTGTCGCGCGATTCGTGTGAATGCTGCAGGCGAAGGTACTAAAGAAGAGGTGAAAGGCCAGGTTGTTAAGAGTCTTTCAGCATTAGCTGATTACGGAAAAAAAGGAAAGATCAATGTAATCGTTGAAAATCATGGTGGTATTTCTTCTCATGGAGATTGGTTATCGGATGTTTTAAAAACCGTAGGTAAGAAAAACTGTGGAAGTCTTCCTGATTTCGGTAACTTCTATGAGTATGACCGCTATCAAGGCGTTACTGATTTGATGCCATATGCAAAAGGCGTAAGTGCGAAATCGCATGCGTTTGATGCCAACGGTAATGAAACAGGTATTGATTACGCGAGAATGATGGATATCGTGAAAAAGGCGGGCTATAAAGGTTATGTAGGAATTGAGTTTGAAGGCGATAAGATTAGTGAAGATGAAGGAATTAAACTGACGAAAGCCTTATTGGAGCGTTTAAAATAGATGTGGTGAATAAGTATTTGTATAAAATACTGACGTTATTAATAATATGCTGTTCTTCAATTGCCCAGGGGCAATCAAATGTAGTAAAGCTAGAAGTATGGCAAGACAGTTTAGCAAGTTTGGGGAGCGCTATGTTCTCCAGACTTTCTGAACCGGAACGGATGCAGAAGAACTTTACGTTCGTAAAAACCTTAGTTTCTGCATTAAAGGAAAAAGAGTCTTACCAATTTTCCTTTCCGAAGCTTAAAATGATCTCAATTTTGAGCTCCCCTGATCAAAAATTTCGTGTCTTTTCGTGGAATTTGCCTTTAGACGACGGTTCATTTCTCTACTATGGGGCGATTCAATTTCCGAGTAAGAATGGGCAATTGCAATTAGTACCATTGCTAGATAAGACTTTTGAGATTAAAGATCCTTTGACTACACAGGTTCAATCGAATAGTTGGTATGGTGCGCAATATTATGATATTCAAAAGTTAGATGCGAACGGTTATGTACTTCTTGGATGGAAGGGACATCATGCAGACTATACGCAGAAGGTTATTGAAATATTGGAAATAAAGGGAGAGAAATCTGTAAGCTTTGGTAAAAATGTTTTTACAGACGATCAGAAATTAATGCGTAAAATATTTAATTATACGCGTCAAGCCAGTATGTATCTGAAATATAATACCGAACTGCGCCGCTATGAGTTTGATCATTTGGTACCAGCTGACTCGAAATTAAAGGGCAATTTTAAGTATTACGGTCCAGATTTATCTTATGATGCCTATTATTTGGAAGATGGTCGACTGAGATTTAAAGATGATATCGAAATCAACAATCCTGTCCGAGGCGATGAAGATCGCTTTTTAGCACCCAATCGGAAGGAAATTAAAAAGGAGAGCGGTTTCTAAAGCTTTGGAAATTGTAAATAAAAATTTGTTTATTTGCTTTCCGAATAAAATATTGTTCTGAATATAATCAAACATTAACAAAATAAGTATAATATATGAATCAAGAGAAAGACGCAGAATTGGTCCAGCACCTTGCGAAACAAGGGGTTGATGACAAGATGGTGATGGGCCATCCAGCCAGTCTTTTTGTACTCTTCTTTACTGAAATGTGGGAGCGTTTTAGTTATTATGGAATGCGGGCATTGTTAACGGTATTCTTAATTACAGAGATAGCAAAAGGAGGTTGGGGATGGACTAATGCAGAGGCCATGGATCTATACGCATGGTATACTGGATTAGTTTATTTGACACCTTTAATAGGGGGGATGATTGCCGATAAGTTAACTGGATATCGTAAAGCCATTATTTTAGGGGCCTTGATTATGACTTTAGGACATGCGTCCATGGCATTAGAAACCTTTAATCAAAACTATTTCTATATTGGCTTAGTGCTAATGATCTTAGGGAATGGACTATTCAAGCCGAATATTTCATCGATGGTAGGCCAATTATACCCGGATAAAAGCTCTAAAAAGGACGCTGGATATACCATCTTCTACATGGGTATTAACTCAGGTGCATTCTTAGGCATGTTGTTATGTGGATATATTGGTGAGAAAGTAGGATGGCATTATGGATTTGGATTAGCAGGAGTCTTTATGTTTTTCGGTATGGTTCAGTTTTATTTTGCGCAAAAGATATTTGGTATCATCGGTGAAAAGCCGGGTACAGAGCATAAACCAAGCGAAAATTTGGTGAGCGTGCAAGAAGAAGACCACACGCCTGCCAATGTCGTTCGAGATCGTTTAGTAGTTGTCGCAGTGTTGATGGTAGCGAGTATCTTCTTCTTCTTTGCTTTTGAACAAGCTGGTGGATCGATGACCATCTTTGCAAAGGATTATACTCAGCGCGTCTTATCTGGTAACTCTGGGGAGATTTTCAAATGGGTTGATGCCGCATTAACAATTTTCCCAATCGCAATTGTGACCTACGTCTTGTTTAAGCTGTCTCAGAAAATCGTTGCTAAATATCCGTTAACTGTAGTCTTTACAGCAATTTCCTTTGCCATTATCTGGGCATTAGGAATCTGGAAAGTATACAGAGAATTTAATCTTGATCAAACAGAGGTAACGGTATCTTGGTTTCAGATTTTGAACTCCTTTTTTATCATTACACTAGCATCTTCATTTAGTAAGCTTTGGGAAAAAGTGTGGAATCCATCAGGTCCAGTGAAGTTTGCTTTCGGCTTACTATTAGTCGCTGTAGGATTTATTGCGCTAGCATACGGTTCCATGTCTATTCCGCAGGGTGCGAAAACAGCATCTGTCAGTATGATTTGGTTAATCTTAGCCTATTTCTTCCATACGACTGGTGAGTTATGTTTATCCCCAGTTGGTCTATCCTATGTTAGTAAACTATCGCCGAAGAAATTCGCCGGCCTTCTATTTGGTTTATGGTTCACAGCATCGGCGATCGCGAACTTTATTGCGGGTAAAACAGGATCGTATATCGATTATATCGTTCAAAACTATTCAATGACAACATTTTTCATGATTATTGCTGCATTGCCAGCTATAGCTGCTTTATTCTTGTTATTGTTTAATGGAAAGTTGAAGAAAATGATGCACGGAATTAACTAATATCCGTTTATATTACAAAGAAGGTCGCTTTATTAAACAAAGCGACCTTTTTTGTTTTTAAAGCATTAAATTCATGAATTATTAATTAAGTGAAATGAGTACTTTTACAGTCCAAAAACAAAATCGCGTTTGGGAGCGCGACAATGTTCGCTCGAGTCGCTGTCTCATATAAAAAATAATCGTCCTAGAGGCAGGACTTATTGAATTTTACAAGTACAATTATGGCTATTGAAGCACAAAAATCTCTAGAAGAGATTCAAGATTTTAAAGGGAAGTATCCAAAGCAAATTTGGAGGCTATTTTTTTCTGAAATGTGGGAGCGATTCTGTTTCTACGGTATGCGGGGTATGTTGGTGTTCTTTATGATAACCCAATTAAATTTCGGTGAAAAGGAAGCTAATCTTCAATACGGAGCAACTCAAGCTTTTGTATATGCATTTACATTTATTGGTGGTCTTTTCGCTGATAAGATTTTAGGCTTTCGGAAATCTTTATTCTTTGGTGGCGTTCTGATGATAGTAGGTTCCGTATTGTTGTCGATCGATACGCATCAATTTTTCTTCTTCGGTTTAGCGTTTATTATTATTGGAACGGGCTTTTTCAAACCGAATATCTCAACAATGGTGGGAGAGCTCTACAAAGATGGTGACAATCGCCGCGATGCTGGATTCTCACTGTTCTATGCAGGGATTAACTTAGGAGCATTCTTAGGAGGTTATATCTGTGTTGCCATCGGTAAGGGATATATGTTGAGCGCAGTGATCGATGAGGCTCATCGTTGGAACGTCGCATTCGGTTTAGCAGCCGTAGGGATGTTAATTAGTTTAATAAACTTCCAGTTCACGAAACATGAGCTAGGTCCAATTGGTTTACAGCCTGGACATCCCGATGCGATCGTCAAATCAAAGCCCCTACCAAAATGGGTAGAATATGCTGTTTATGTTGGAACCTTGTTATTAGTGCCAGTCATTCAGATTATGGTTTCAAAAACCGAGTTTACAGATTATTTCATGTATACCATCGGTCCACTGACATTGATTTACCTCTTTTATGAGATGTCAAGAGTCGAAAAGGAAGAGCGTCATAAATTGATTGCCGCCTTAATTTTCATCCTTTTCTCTATTGTATTCTGGGGTATTTATGAGCAGAGCGGTGGTTCGCTCAGTATCTTCGCAGCGAAGAACTTAAACGATTCCGTGCTGGGAGGAGCATTTCATTTAGATCCAAACGGCGTCAATAACTCTGGCGGAGCATTCTTCATTATCCTATTAGCCCCTTTATTCGGACTCTTTTGGTTGTGGCTAGCCAAGAGAAAAGTAGAACCAAATACGGTGATTAAATTTGGATTAGGATTCTTGTTTCTGGGGTTAGGATTTTACGTGTTGTATGCAACAAAGTTTTTCGCTGTAGACGGAATGACCTCGCTTGATATATTTACTTTAGCCTTGTTGGTCATCACAGTGGGCGAGCTTTGCTTATCGCCGATCGGGTTGTCTATTATGACGAAGTTATCTCCTGCGCGTTTACAGGGGATAATGATGGGCATGTGGTTTCTTGCCAGTGCTTATGGACAATATGTCGCGGGATTAATTGGAGCCAATATGGCGGAAGCTAGGGAAGGCGATTCATTGATGGATAAACTGATTACTTATACTGAAGGATATAAGCAACTAGGACTTTATTCCTTAATCGCAGGGGTGATTTTGATCATCCTATCTCCAATGATTAAGAAGTTGATGCATGGGGTTAACTAGCGTGTAAGAGCTTATTTACTAGCCGGTTTGTAGTAACAAATCGGCTTTTTTGCATTTAATGCCTAAGCCTATAGGGTTAATAGTTCCGCTAAATTACTACCTTTACATTTCAAAATGTAAACGGTGACAGATAGTATAGTTATTATTCCGACCTATAATGAGAAGGAAAATATAGAAAGAATTATAAGGAAAGTGTTTTCGATGGAGGTGGACTTCCACATTTTGGTGGTTGATGACGGTTCTCCCGATGGTACAGCGCAAATTGTCAAAAGTTTACAGCAGGAGTATCCCGATCAATTACACATCGAAGAACGGAAAGGGAAGTTAGGATTAGGAACGGCTTATATTCATGGCTTTAAATGGGCCCTAGCGCGCACATATGAATTTATTTTTGAAATGGATGCCGATTTTAGTCATAATCCTGATGATTTGATACGTCTGCGCCAAGCCTGTTTGCATGACGGAGCTGATATGGCCATAGGTTCCCGATATATTAAAGGTGTAAACGTGGTCAATTGGCCAATGAAGCGTGTATTGATGTCCTATTTTGCCTCAGGTTATGTGCGTATGATAACAAGGATTGATATCCGAGATGCGACGGCCGGTTTTGTATGCTTTAGAAGGAAAGTCCTACAAACGATTCCCTTGGATAAGATCAAATTCGTAGGCTATGCATTCCAAATTGAAATGAAGTTTACAGCAATAAAATATGGCTTTAATGTAGTTGAAATACCAATTATTTTTACCGATCGAACATTAGGCACTTCCAAAATGAGTACCAAGATTTTTAAAGAAGCATTCTTTGGCGTAATTCAAATGAAAATCGCTAGTTTTTTTAAAAATTACAATAAATAACGAATTTTTCTGTTTAATTGAATAGAGTAATCCAAGATATGAACGAAAACCTAGATCCAAATGCAGAGCGATTGACCCAAACGGAGAAAGACCTAGAGCGCGTATTACGCCCGCAGACTTTTGAAGACTTTACGGGACAAGCGAAGATTTTGGAGAACCTGTCGATCTTCGTTCAGGCAGCCAAGCTTCGTGGAGAGGCTTTAGATCACGTTCTATTACATGGCCCTCCAGGATTAGGTAAAACCACGCTATCCCATATCATTGCCAATGAAATGGGCGTAGGAATTAAGATTACCTCTGGACCTGTATTAGACAAGCCAGGCGACTTAGCGGGCTTGTTAACAAATCTTGATGAGGGTGACATTCTATTTATCGATGAGATCCATCGTTTAAGTCCGCTGGTTGAAGAATATCTCTACTCTGCAATGGAGGACTTCAAAATTGATATCATGCTGGAGACGGGCCCAAATGCACGTTCAGTCCAAATTTCTTTAAATCCTTTCACACTTGTCGGAGCAACCACGCGATCAGGTCTGTTGACTGCACCTTTGCGCGCAAGATTCGGTATTAATTCTCGCCTACAATACTATGATGCCAAGTTATTGACGGATATTGTTGTCCGTTCATCAAGTATATTGAATGTTCCAATATCCGAAGAGGGGGCTTATGAGATTGCACGTCGAAGTCGCGGCACCCCACGAATTGCTAATGCGTTATTGCGTAGAACGCGCGACTTTGCGCAGATTAAAGGCAATGGATCTATCGATAAAGCGATTTCTCAGTTTGCATTAAATGCGTTGAATGTAGATGAGAATGGCTTAGATGAAATGGATAATAAAATTTTGAGCACAATTATTGATAAGTTCAAGGGCGGTCCGGTAGGGTTGAAGACTATTGCAACTGCCGTAGGTGAGGATGAAGGAACCATTGAAGAAGTTTATGAGCCCTTTTTAATACAAGAAGGATACCTGATGCGCACCTCTCGGGGGAGAGAATGTACGGAGCTTGCATTTAAACATTTAGGAAAAACTAATCATTACAAAGGAAATACATTATTTTAAATTATGCACTTAAAGAAAATACTTAGTCTAGGACTCATCTCCATTCCATTTTTGTTAAATGCCCAGGCCTTAAAGTGTCCTCCTGTTGATGCCTACGGAAATGCTAATCAGAAATTTGACCTCACTATGGGTGGCGGTGCGACTTTGTTATACGGTGATATCAATCATGAGAGCAATTTAGGATATGCAGGCGTATTAAAATTAGATTATAAACTTTACAAGGGTTTATATGTTGGCGTTGAAGGACAGTTAGGTCGATTGAGATCAAAAGGAAACGACAATCCTTTAGATCCAGATTGGGACCCTAGATATGTGATTAATCAATTTTATGCTACCGGCCTCGTTAACGCCACAGTGTATCCCTATCGTTTCTTTGTTAACGAACGCGATCTTTTCCGTGCAAGCGGTTTCGAAAAATACGTGTTGAATGGTCTTCACTTCTCTATCGGAGCAGGTGGTATCTTCAATAACTACGCAAAGGTGAATCGTAACTTTACTTATCGCTACACTGCGAGCGACGGTTCAACAATCATACAAGATATTCCTCCCGGCACTGTTAACGGCCCACACGAAGTAACAGAAAGAACAGACGCTAATGGTAATGTAATCACAGGAAAGGCTTACAAACGTAAGACCAGGGATGTCTTGTTTCCAGTTGTTAGTGCTGGGGTCGCAGTACCATTAAATAAGTACAGCAGTTTTTATAGAAGCGGATATTATAGCCTTGTGGTAAACACGCAATTTGCTTTCTCACAAGGGGAAGATTTAGATGGTTACGATCCATTAGATGCTGATGGCTTACCAGCCAGCAAATACAATGACATGTACAATTTCACGTCTATCGGTTTACGATATACGTTTTAATATACGGTTACCTCGGCTTTTTAAAGCCGGGGTAGCTTCTTTTTCTAAAGCCAGCTCGATACGAATTCTCAGCTCGTTGGCAATCCAATCATATTTCTCAATCAAATCTGCAAGTATATCCATGACGTTGACTTGAACAGCGACAGGACAACTACTATCGTCGAGTATGATGAATGATTTCTCCAGGATGAGCTCTTCTTGCTCCTCGGATAAGGTGAACCGCTTATTCTTCTTGGAGAGCATCCACATCAGCAATTTGCTATAGCTACGGAGAACACTCCAATTGGCGCTATGGAAGTATATATCGATAATTTCAGCGCCATACAACGCGCATAAACGTTCATCTTTTAGAAAGAAATGTTCAATATACCAGGCCGACCGAAACGCCAGTCTAGAATCAGCTAACTGTCTACTCCATGCTATTAATTGTGGAATTGAAAAGTCATGGACGGTTTGATCAGTAATGCCAGCAGCACTATGATTCAATAGTGCTGCTAACATTTCTGCTTTATTTTTCTTCATACTATCTTCTAATCGGGCGATCCTTGTTAATTTCGGTCATATCGACTTCATTAATCTTAGATTCACCTAATAAGTGCTCACTGAAATAGTCGGCCATTCTCCAAAAGAAATATTCAGTCATTTCCCCAAAAGCATGACGCTGTCCCGGAAGTAACACAAAATCAAAACGTTTGTTTGCCTTGATAAGGGCATCTACCATACGAATGGAGTTTGCCGGGTGTACGTTGTTGTCAATATCGCCAGTAACGATTAATAGCTTGCCTTTCAAGTTTTTCGCTAAATCAGAATTACGTTCAATCTGGTAGTTGAATGTCGTGTCGCCTTTCGCGGATACTTGTTCTTTAACACCATGATGTCTTTCACTCCACCAGCGGTTGTAGATATTGTTTTCGTGATTTCCAGCACCTGAAACAGCAACTTTGAAGAAATCTGGATAAACTAACATCGCCGCCGTCGACATAAAGCCTCCACCGGAGTGTCCGGTAATTCCAACACGATCGATATCGATGAATTTATATTTGTTGGCTAATTGTTCAGCGACGAATTTCTTGTCTTCCAAACCATAATCTCTCAAATTACCATACCCGTAAGTATGATACCATTTAGAGCGTGAAGGATGTCCGCCACGATTTCCAACGGAGACCACAATAAAGCCCATCTGAGCTAAGCGATCAACGCGATCCATGCTTCTCCCGAAGCTTTTGTTTACAGCCTCTGTTTGCGGGCCTGGGTAGACATATTCTATGATAGGGTAGGTCTTGGTCGAGTCAAAGTCAAAAGGCTTGTACAGGACGCCATATAGGTCCGTAACGCCATCGGCAGCTTTAACCTTGAACGGCTCCGGGAATTGATAACCTGCGGCAAATAGCTGAGATAAATCAGATTCTTCCAATTTCATGATAAGCTGACCATTTGCGTTATACAGATTACTAACCGGAGCGGTATTGACACGGGAGAAATTGTCGATAAAATAGTTTGAGCTCTCGCTGCTCGCAATTTGATGATCGAAATCTCCCGGCGTTAATAAGCTAATTCTTCCACCATTTTTATTAACCGAATAGTAGTAGGTATAATATGGATCTGTATCTTTTTCTTTTCCGTTAGCTTTGAAAAGCAAATTACCGGTACCTTCTTGATAGGCCGTTAATTCATCGCAGTGGAAATCGCCCTTCGTGATTTGGTGGATTAACTTGCCTTGCATATCATACAAGTAAAAATGTCCCCATCCGTCGCGTTGGGACCAATGTATGAACTGTTTTCCATTGTTTATAATATAGGGCTTTTTAACATCGAGGTAGACGTTGGAGCGTTCCTCAACCAAGGTTCTCACGGATCCATCAACATTTACCGCAAGTATGTCGATACGTTTTAAATCACGGCTAGATCTCGCAATATAGAACTCCTTATTGTCCCCATGCCAATAGTTGATATAATAGCGTCCTTTAAAGCTCTCCTTGCTTCGATCTTTATTCCAAAGACTGATTGTTTGATTCTTAAACGCCGAAACGTCAACGCGTTTAGCTGTTAGGTCTGCCGAATTAAAAATGTATAATTCACTCTCTGTTGAGTCAAGTTCGCCAGGCATTAAGTATTTGTAAGTTTCTAAGGTTGGACGCTTGGAACCTACATTGTTAATTACCCAAAGAGCACTTAAATCTCTGTTATCTTTACGCATTATCGAAAAATATTTCCCATCAGGCGACCAGTTCAACCAAACTGAATTTCTCTTCTTCTTTTCCTCGTCTTCCGATTTTTTGTCACCAGACGTTACGCTATAGGGTTCGCCACCCCAACTGTAATATTGCACACCGTCGGTCGTAATCTGGTGTTCCACAATGGTGGAATCTTTTTCGTCTTTGATTGCTTTTTGATAGTTTGCGTAATCCATCCAATACAAGTTGTAGTTCTTGCTGTAGAATACGCGAGAGGTATCGGGATTAAAACTTCCCCAAGGTAGTCGGTTTTTCTTCTCCGTACTATCACTTATCTCCTTCAAGACGTTATTTGAAAGATTATACTCGAAATAGAAGAGCTTCTTTTTAATGGTGTCGCTCTTGTTCGTTAACTTCTTGATTTCCTCCTTGGATTTAACCGTGTCTTTAGTACTTTGCACTTCAAAACGTACGATATTATCGCTAGTTTCGATGAAGCGAAGGTTCTGAATGGCTAAATGTTGCGCGTCGAAAGGATTCTTCACAATAGAAGTAATTTTGGCTGCCATTTCCGAACGATCGAATAGTTCTTTTTTAGAACGCGTCTTTGGGTCAACGATATACCAATATTTTCCAGCAGGACTGCTGTATTCATACCAGAATTTATCGGAGAAATTGATCCAATTCGGTGATACTTCGGTCGAGAAGATCATGGTTCTTAAGCGAGCCGGAGAAAACTTTGCCGCTTGTTGATAATTTGGTTTTGCTAAGGTGCTCTTTTCTTGAGCGAATAGAATACCTGTACAAAGAAATAATAGGCTTAAATAAACTTTTTTCATTTATAAAATATAGGGTAATAAAGAAAAAGCGAAAATATCTTTTTTATCAGTTAATCATGCAAACAAAATGTATCATTTTCGATAGGCAGATTAGGAATAGAACTTTTCATTGAAGTTCACCAGAAAGAGCTCTTGTGTTGCCCGAGTGATCGCAGTATAAAGCCAGCGTAGAAATTCTGTGTTCAGCATATCGTCGTTCATATAACCCTGGTCTACAAATACCAATGGCCATTGTCCACCTTGAGCTTTATGGCAGGTAATTGCATATGCAAACTTGATTTGCAAAGCATTATAGTAAGGATCTTTCTTTATCGCTTCCAATCGATCCTTCTTGAGTCCAATATCGGCATAGTCTGCGACAATACGCTCATAAAGTTCTTTTTGTTGGTCGTAGGGTAGATTAGGCGAATCGACGTATAGGCTGTCAAGTAATACGCGACATCGAATTGCATCACCTTCGTTATTGTCCATAAATTCCAAATACAAGTCGGCAAAGCGAAAACCATGCATATCGTGCACATTGCTTACCTTCTTGATTATCGCCATATCCCCATTGGCAATAAATCCAGTATTCTTCTCATCATTATCCTGAAGCCAGTAGTAATTGTTACGTACCACCATAATCAAATCACCACCCGTGATTTCTTCCTCCCGAAATAAGATTTGATTACGGATATGACGGTTGTACAGGTTCGCTGATTTGTTGGAACGACAAATGACCATACAACGCTCCATTCCGTATTTGTCGTACGCATAATGAAGTCCTTCAATTAACTTATCGCCATTCATGCGGAAGATATCACGGTAATTTTGCGTGACGAACTGCGGATAGCTATATTCTGGTGCGGCCTCTTCGAGCCTAATTTCATTCCGAATCTTCGTTGCGTTGAATAAGATTCCCGAATTTTTATCCTGTCGTACCACTTCAGTAAGCTCGTACTGCATGACCTGAAGCCCGAAAACTTCGGCAAGATACGCGGGTATTAGGGCCGGACTTTCTTCCAAGCCGACTGGCGGAAGCTGAGCGATATCGCCAACGAACATAATGGAACAGTTCTCGCCGGATTGCACATATTGTAGCAAGTCGCTCAATAAACCATTTGAAAACATGGAAGCGCCTTCATTAGAAATCATGGATGCTTCATCGACGATAAACAAGGTGTTCTCATGGATGTTATCGGCCAGTTCAAAATCCATCTGTATGCTTGCGGCGGATTTCTTTCTATAGATTTTTTTGTGGATGGTTAACGCTTTTCGCCCAGAGTAGGACGACATGACTTTGGCTGCTCTACCCGTAGGAGCTAACAGGACTGCTCTTTTCTGCAATCGCGGTAAAACATTGACGAGTGCGCCAATGATCGTTGTCTTACCCGTTCCTGCATATCCCCGTAATACGAAGCAACTTTCCTGGGCAAAGGTGAGTAAAAACTCCTCCAGCAGTCGAAATACTTCAATCTGTTGTTCGGTGGCTTGATGGGAAAACTGCTGTCGTAGTAGATTTTGAATATGCACATCCCAAAGTTATCTAAAAGGTTGGTCAATCCAATTTTTAAAACTATTTTTGTCTTCCTAGTAAAGGCAAAAAATGAATTATACCGCAGCAGAATTCCATCTACATTTTATTGCAAAATACACGCTAATTGTCAAAGCAAACTATGTGTATGATATTTTATATGTCATTGATCAAGAAGGGCAATTAATGGTTTATATGAAGTATGATAGTAATAGACCATCTGAGGAGGCGCTCAAATTATTGAGTTTACCTTTTCAACGCGTATACGTTAGTCTACCTCAAAACAACCTTACTTTTATTCCAGCAGACTTATTCCGAACTGAAGATGAAGGTTTATACCAGGAGTTTATGGAAAGCCCCAATCAAGCGATGGAGCTTACCGATTTAGATTATCTGCAAATCAAAGCGGTTTATCAATATGACGTATTATTAGCGCAGCGGTGGAAATCGTTGTTTCCGGAAGCGCACTTGATTCCTGAGTTTAAACTTAATTTAATGCAAGTTAGGCCTTTTGTGCCTTTGAAAGGAGAAGTTTTGGGGGTTGTTTTTAATGATACCAATACGGAGTTATTCTTATTCATTAATGGACAATTCCAGTTCTTTAATAGTTTCGAAGTGATTACAGAGGACGATTTAAGTTATTTTATCTTGAATCTTTTCCAAACTTTTGGAATAAAAGATAAAGTCAATAAGGCGGTTGTGAGTGCGGTGGACATGGAACCTTCTTTTCAACATAAACTTCAACAACTGGCGGATGAGGTATTGGTAATCAGGGCGAATACGAAATTGAAAGCGACTGACGCAGTACCGGAAGAAATTACATCGAGTTATTTATTAGACTTACCTTTATGCGTATAATTGGCGGAACAGCAGCAGGTCTTAGAATCAATCCTCCAACAAGTTTACCTGTCCGTCCCACGACAGATATTGCAAAAGAAGCACTGTTCAACATTCTGAACAATCGAATTGAATTTGATGAGCTCACATGTTTAGATCTTTTCGCCGGTACTGGCAATATCTCTTTTGAACTCGCATCGCGAGGTGCCCTATCGGTCGATGCTGTCGATCAACATGCAAAGTGTATTATGTATATTGATGAGACGGCGAAGAAATTGAAGCTATCACAAATTAAGACCCGTCGCGCAGATGTTTTCAAATACATTAAATCAGCGAAGCAGTCTTACGATTTCATTTTCGCTGATCCTCCATATGATATTGGGGCGCTGCCACAGTTGGCGCAAATGATTCTCGATAGCAATCTTTTAAAAACTGGCGGCTTACTCGTTATTGAACATCCAAGTGCTAGAAAATTAGCGGAAAGTCCGTATTTTGTAGAAATAAGAGTGTACGGAAACTCTTCTTTTAGTTTTTATTCCAAATAATATGAAAATCGCTGTATTCCCAGGATCTTTCGATCCCTATACGTTAGCCCACCATGATCTCGTAGAACGTGCTTTACCAGTTTTCGATAAAATCTATGTCGCAATCGGAATTAATAGTGCTAAAGTCGGGATGATGGATGTAGAGTTGAAAAAGGAGGCGATTACTGCTTTATATGCCTCAAATCCAAAGGTTGAAGTGAGTACCTATAAGGGGTTGACAGTCAATTATTGTAAAGAAGTGGAGGCGCAAGTTATTTTACGTGGATTGCGGAATACTACAGATTTAGATTATGAAAACATAATCGCACAGAATAATTTGCAATTGAATCCGGCTGTAGAGAGCTACTTTCTGGTCAGTAGAAGTGGATTAGCACATATCTCTTCGACGATCGTACGCGATATTTGGCGAAACAATGGTGACATTGCACCATTAGTTCCTGCTCAAATTCTTAAATATATTGAAAAGTTAGACCGTAAATAGTCTAATCTTTTTACCTTTTATTTTCGTGTTATTTCCTGCTTTTGCAATTTCAGACGCTTTATTTGCTGCGACGGCAACGTACGATTCATAATCTTTTAGATTAATCATTCCCACATCTTCTTTTTCCATTTTCGTCAAAGAATGTAAGAAGCCAACGATATCGACTTTGTTGATTTTGTCTTTCTTACCCGCAGAGATGCGCATGGTTTTAAAAGCTGGTGCGTCCGGTAGGGGATAAAACTCGTCCAGATTCATTACTTCTGCATCTTGAAAATATGCTGGAAAACGATCCTCAGGTGTGAAGATACCATAAACAGACCCTGAGCTTTGATTTCTTCCTGTACGGCCATTTCGGTGAATAAACTCTTCCTCTTTATATGGAAACTGATAATGAATAACGTGCTTCATTTCTGGAATATCCAAACCTCTAGATCCCAAATCGGTCGTCACAAGGATATGCTCACTACCATTCTTAATCTTGATTATCGCCAATTCACGATCGTATTGGTCTAATCCTCCGTGGTAGTTAATACATTCTACTCCTTTACCAATCAGGAGCCTTTGAATATGATCTACCGCTTCTCGATGATTACAGAATATCAATACTTTTTCCGTACCGATTTTACAGATTAACTTGAATAAGGCTTCCAGCTTCATCTTACTGCTTGCCTCAATTTGGAAATACCCCAAATTTGGCGTAAAGACCGTATCTGCTAAGAAGTTTAGGGAAACCGGATTGTTGAGCTTTAAGAAAGATGGATATTCGTTTATAGCGGTTGCTGAGGTTAAAATCTGATTCTTAATGCCTGGGCAAGCTTTTAAAATGCTGTCCAATTGTTCATGAAAACCTAATTCCAAAGACTTGTCGAACTCATCCAGCACCAAGATTTTACAGTCTCTCAACAGATTCGGATTTCTGTCGATATGATATAGAATACGACCGGGCGTACCTACAATTAAGTTCGGTGTCTGCTCTAATTTTTTGCGCTCAGCTCGAGCATCATTACCACCATAAACACAAACTAAAGATACATCCTTGGTTAAAGCTTTAATGACTTGCTCGATCTGTAAAGCTAATTCGCGCGTTGGAACAATAACTAATGCTGATGTTCCTTTTAACTTGGCCTTCTCCATCAATTTTAACATCAATAGCGCGAAGGCTAAAGTCTTACCGCTGCCGGTAGGAGACAAAAGCATGAAGTCTCGACTATAATCAAACGCCGCCAAAGACTCCTCTTGCATGGCGTTTAACTTCTCGATTCCTAAATTTTTGAGATACTGTTCTAATGCTAACATGCCGCAAAAGTATCAATTTTAATGCTATTTCACTTGATGATATAGAATTATAATAATTTACACCTGATTTGTAAAGTTTGGCACACTGTTTGATTATGTACTAGTATTCATAATTTAGGTTAATAATTGGTTAGTTAAAGCTTGTAATCTCCCCGATTACAAGCTTTTCTTTTTTGCCTAAATATATGATATTAATTAGCGTTGCTAATTGTTCCACCACTAGATTTCTCGAAACTTGTTACTTTTGGTTGACCGGTATAGGATACCCTAGCACCAGAAGATGCTTCCGCAGACAAGGACTCTGTTACGTGTATATTTATTTTAGCACCTGAACTTGCGTCGGCAGTCACTTTATTTGACGAAAGCTTTTGCGCATTGATATTAGCGTTTGAGCTTGCTTCAATGGATGTGGTCTTGCTTGCCCCTGAAATCTCAACTACGGATGCAGAAGAGGCTTCAATGTCCAATGTTGTGGCTTTTATTGCGCCGGTATGTACTTTTGAAGCAGAACTAGTTTCAATCGATAATGCATTAGCGTTTATTGCTGCCGTTTTTAATGATCCGGCAGAGGATAGGTCAATATCAAGGTTGCGCACATCGATCGCGTCAGTAATTTCTAATGAACCTGCAGACGAAAGTTCAATACTACTCAAATTCGGATTGATATATACCGTCGCTTTTAGATTTTTAGAGTTTTGAATGTTGCTGTTCCGCTTTACGCGAATGATCAACACGCCTGATTCAACT